>JALVZI010000482.1 GCA_027022125.1 Anaerolineae bacterium
ACTGGGAGTGATACCGCTGCTGGCACTGCTCGCCGCACGGATGGCGTTCCTTCCGCCGGAGTTGAACGCAGGTTCGTTTTTCAGTCCACAGATAAACACAGATGGACACAGATTCTCACAGAAAAATAAAAAATCAGTGTTTATCTGTGTGAATCTGTGGACTGCTTTCATTTCACATCTGCGGTCATCCGTTCAATCCGTGTTATCTGCGTTCTATCCGCTCGCCATTTCCGCGCTCATCATCGCCATCATGTTCCCCGCCACAGCGACCGCCGCCCGCGGCGAATATCCCATCGGCGGCGACCATGGGGCGTATTTCGGCGCGGCGGAAATCTCCGCGTATCTGCGCGGGCACGCCGGGGCGAATGTCACACTCTACCAGCACTGGCTCGGCGCGCACTGGCGATATTATCTGCTCGGTTTTCCGTATGATGTGCGCTATTGGCAATCGGCGGATGAGTTGGCGGATTTCGCCGCCGCCAACCGTGACGGCGTGCAATATATCGCCTTTCCCGCATGGGTGTCATCCACCCCGGCGACGCTCGCGCTGGCTGGGGTCGGTCTGCGGTTGGAACCTGTCTTCAAAACCTACCAACCCAATGGTTTGCCGGGGGTGTTTCTGTATCGGATTGTGCCGGTTGATTGATACAAAAATTATTGGTTGCAAAACGGTATTATTTATGAATTACGAAGAGAAAGTAGCAGAAATTTACCTAAAAAAACAGGGTTATAGTAATATTTTGTTTGAACCTGCCGGAAATGTACCTCCCGATTTTGCAGTCAATGGAACTATCGGGGTTGAAGTACGTCGTCTAAACCAACATCACCAGACAAATGGTCGTGCGCAACCATTAGAACGACTCGAGTTCAGCCTTATTCCTAAAATTAGAAGTCTTCTAAACAACATTACTTTTGAATCAGAGCATTCACATTCGTATTTCGTTTTTATACAATTTTCACGCCCCATCGGGAACACCAAAAAACTCCTGAAAAAAGTAACACTTACGCTTGAGGAACACTTGCAAACATCAGTGAAAGAGAAAACTCGATATCTTTTGAATGATAATTTTTCACTCGAAGTTTTTCCTTCTTCCAAAAAATACCCGCAACCATATCTCCTCGGAGGATACGATGACACAGATAGTGGAGGTTCTATCGTTTCAGAAATTTACAAGAATTTAAGAATTATCATCGAAGAAAAAACAAGGAAAATCGCCCCTTACAAATCGAACTATCAGGAATGGTGGTTGCTACTGATAGATTATATTGGAATTCATTTGTCAGCGAATGATGCAAACCAACTAGGTGAAATATTCAATATCGAACATCACTGGGATAAAATTATTTTAGTTTCGCCAATTGAGCCATACTCTGGAACAGAAATCTTTTCAATCATACCATGACGGTTACGAAAAAACTCACCCCCATCACCATACTCTTCGCTCTCACCCTGATATTTTTCTGGAAAATCATCCTCACCAATTTGATTTTGGCGGGGGTGGATGTCTTCCTCTATTTTTACCCGTATAAAGCCTACGCCACCGACGCTATCCTTGCCGGGCGGCTGCCGCTGTGGAACCCGCACATTTTTATGGGCGTGCCGTTTCTGGCAAACAGTCAGGTCGGGTTGCTGTACCCGCCGAACTGGCTCTTTTTGTGGGCTTCCCCACCGAAACAGGTGGCATACAGCATCGGATTGCACATTTTCATCGCCGGGGTGGGCGCGTTTCTGTTTGCCCGCAAACGGCTCGAACTCCCACCGCTGGCGGCGCTGGTCGGTGGGATGGTCTTCGCCTTCAGCGGGTTTTTGGGCGGGCAGGTGGAACACATCAACCAGTTGCAGGTGTCGGCGTGGCTGCCGTGGCTTTTTTTGGCGTTTGACGGGATAAATTTTGGAACACCGAGCACACAAAGACCGCACAGAGATTCACCGAGTTCTTTAAAAATTCTCGGTGTTCTCAGCGCAAACGCCGTGAAACTCTGTGCCAAAAACCTCGCACGTGCCCACCGACCCATTGCCGCATTGGGTGCAATTATCGCGCTGATGCTGCTGGCGGGACACACGCAATCGGTGTACATCTCACTCTTCGGGTTGGGGCTGTACAGCGTGTTCCGGCGGCTGTGGGCGTGGATTTCCCCCGCCGAGTGGCGCGCCGC
>JALVZI010000483.1 GCA_027022125.1 Anaerolineae bacterium
GGCGTCCACAGCGAATCGAGCGGGCGGGCGGTGGGGTCGCCATACAGCACCATGCCCGCCCAGCCCAAACCGATGGCGGCAGGCAACGGCACACCGCTGGTGTTTTTTTCGATGCCGGTGGCTTGGCGTTTGGCTTCCAGCCGCGCAAATCGCAGTGCCTCGCCCAAACTGGCAGAATTGAGCAGCAGCGCGTGATAAAAATCGATTGCCATTTGCGCCGCCAGCGAATCGTTGATGCGCCACAGCGGCGCAATATATGCCGCGACACCCTGCTGAATGAACGCGGTTGCCAGCCCGAACACATCGCCCTGATAGCCACTGCGGGGCGCGTCCCCTTCCATCGCGGCTTCGCAGGCGTTGGCATACACCAGCCACGGCGACCGTTTCGCCCGCGCCAGCGTGTTCCGAATTTCCTGTGCCCACAGCGGACCGTCGCTCAACAGCCACGCGCTCTGTTCGGGATTGTCGGCATCGAATAGCGCGTGTCCGGCAAAATGGATGATGTCATATTCGCCGCGCCGCAAAATTTCTCGGAATTGCAGGCAGGTCAGCGACCGCCGGATGAAGGTGTCGCGCTGGGGTTGAAAATTGATGGCGCTGCCGAAAATTTGGCTGAACCGGCTGAAAACGGTGGTGACGTGCCGCGCTTCTTCTGCTGCGTCGGGCAATTGCTGCCACTGCCGACCGTTTTCAGCGGCTTCGGTCAGAAAATCCGCGTCCAGCAGCGGGTCGCCGATGACCAGCACCCGAATGCCGCCACTCGGTCGCAGCGGTTGCGGTTTGGCGATGGCGGCATCGGCGAAAACTTGCCGCCCCAGCGCATATCGTTCCAACAGCAGCCCTTCGCCATCGTGCAGCAATTCCCACGGATAGCGCATCAACCGGCGCGGCAATTGCAATTGCAGGTGGGGAACACCGCTGCCCAGCCATGCCATCTGCCGGTATTCGGCTTGCAGTGTGTCCGCCAAATTTTGGATGATGTCTTCGCCCAGCGTGCGCCCCAGCGATTCCAGATACCCCATCCGGTGCGCGTTAACCCAACCGCGCGTCAGCAGATTTTCCAGCCCTTCCAGCGCGGTATCAATGGTTTGCGGATTGACGCGGCTGCGCTGTTCCAGCACGGTTGCGCCCGTTTCCGGCGATTCCAGCCGCAGGCGGTATGTGTCGGTGGTGTGGATGGGGTCGGCGGTGGGGGTGGCGTTCTGCGGTTCCAGTGTCAGCGTCAGTTTGGCAGGCGACGCCAGCGCCCGAAACTGCTCGCGGAAACCGACCATCACCGATTCGGGACCGATGAGCCGCCGCAGTAAATCTTCGCGCACGGCACTGTTGGCGGTGGTCAGCAGCGAACTGGACAGCCGCCACAGCGCGCGCGGGTGTTCGGCGATGAGATTGATAGCGCCCAAAAGGGATGTCCAGTGGGTGTGGCGGCAAAAATCGAGCCGCGGGTAACTGCTTTCGGTCAGCCGGTCGATATTGCGCGGCAGATAGATGGAAATGCCGTGCCGAAAAGGGGTTTCGGCGGCGGCGGTCAGCACGATGTCATCCGTGTCGCGCAGCAGCGACAGAACCTGTGCCGCCATTTCGGCGAGATTGGTGGCACGGCGGCGCTGGCTCTGGATGATGGTGAAATCGTCCGTCAGCCATTCGGGTAGCGAGTGGAGATTCTCGGTCAGTGCCATTTCCAGCGAGGCGGGGTCGGTGGTATTTTTCCCGATGCGGCGCAATTCGGCGCGAACCGCGCCATCGGTTTTTCGCATTTTTTTGAGATACCAGCGCGGAATGGCAATGCGGGCGGCGACGCTCAACCGCTTGTGCACAAATTTCAGCCATTCAACCAAATCGAGATTGGTTTGATGCAGTTTCGCGGCGGCGGGGAGCGCGGGGAAAATTTGCCGGCGCTCGGTGTGCCACATGGTCGCCCAAATGATGTCATCTCCCAGCGATTGCAGCAGCGCCATCGTCAGCGCATCGAAAGCGCGGGTCACATCGTTCAGCCGCGATAAATCTATTGCCGACAGCATCGGCGCGGCGGCGATAGCGTGTGCCGCCAAATCTCGCGGCGAAAGGGATTTTTCGGCGGCGGTGCGCTGCCAGCGTGCCACAATTTCCCCGATTTGCGCGGGGGATGGCGGGTCGGTTTGGGTGCCGACAAAAAAT
>JALVZI010000484.1 GCA_027022125.1 Anaerolineae bacterium
CCGGCCAGGCCAACTACGCTGCGGCGACCGCCCTCCTCGACGCCCTGGCCCAGCTCTGTCGGGCCGAAGGGCTCCCTGCGGTGACGGCTTGCGGGTCGAAGCGGGCGGATTTGACAATTTTCCCCATTTTATCACCGAGCCGCTACATCACAATATCGTCGCCGCCGCGAGACACCACAATTTCTTCGGCGGCTTCCAGTTGGCGGATGACGTTGACGATGCGTTGCTGTGCTTCTTCCACATTCCGCAATCGCACCGGACCGCTGATTGCCAAATCTTCTTGCAGCAATTGCGCCGCGCGTTTCGACATATTGCGGAAAATGAGATTGCGAACTTCTTCGCTGGCGCCTTTGAGCGCCAAAATGAGGTCTTTGCTGTCCACATCGCGCAAAATCCGTTGGATGCTGCGGTCGTCCAGTGTGACGATATTTTCGAACACGAACATCTTTTGCCGCACTTCTTCTGCCACCTGCGGCTGAGATTCGTCGAGCGCGTCCATAATGACTTTTTCGGTGGAACGGTCAACCTGATGCAGAATGTTCACCAGCGCCTGCACGCCGCCCGCCGATGAGTAATCTTGCGTGAGCAGGGTGGACAGTTTCGTTCTCACCCCGGATTCCACATCTTTGATGACATCGGGTGAAACTCTGTCCATCGCCGCGATGCGGCTGGCAACTTCGCCCTGCAAACTTTCTTCCAAATTGGCGATGACACTGGCAGCCATAGACGGTTTCAGGTGCGAAACGATGAGCGCGATGGTTTGCGGGTGTTCGTTTTTGATGGAATTTGCCAACTGTGCCGGGTCGGCATCTTTCAAAAAATCGAAAGGTGCGCCCTGTGAACGGATGCGCACCCGTTCCAGAAATTCCTGCGCCTTTTGATTGCCCATCGCGCGCGCCAGCATATCGCGGGCATATTCCGAGCCGCCGCTGGCAACCCCTTCCGACACGAAAGACATATTGTAGGTTTCTTGAATGACGTGCTCTTTCACTTTTGCCGGTACGGTTCCCATCTGCAAAATTTCATACGTCAGCATTTCAATTTCATCTTCCGTGAAATGCTTTAAAATATGCGATGCGGATTCAGTACCCAGCGTGATGAGCAGTGCCGCAGCCCGCTGTGTGCCGGTGAGTTCCAGTTCGTCTGCCATTGCGTTAATCCTCTGCTAGCCAGAATTGAATGATTTGCGCCAGAGTTTCGGGGCGGGTTTTTGCCACCAATTGCAATTGTCGCAGCATTTGCGCTTTGGCGGCGGCTTCTTTTTCGGACTCGCCGAATTGCGGCGGACCGATTTGCCCCAGCCCGTCATATCCTTCCAGATTTGCCGCGTCAATCGAATCGAGCAGGGTGGTGCGGGCGTCGGGCAGTGCGCCGCTCGCGCCTTCACCCTCCGGCAGCACTTCAACCCGTTGCAGCGAGAGAGTGCGCTGCATACCGCGTGTCACAAAAAATACCGCTGCCAGCGCCACCAAAACAATTCCCCAACGGGCAAGCAGCAGGTAAAAATCGCGCTGTTGGGCGGCTTTCATCGCCTCTTCCTGCTGGATGAAATACTCGCGGTCAAAAGGAATGCTGTTCACCGTTAACACGTCGCCGCGTTCAGTGTCCAGCCCGGCGGCGGCGATGGTTGCCTGTTTGATGGCGCTGATGACGGTGGTATCGGTGATATTGTTGACCAGCACCGACACCGACAGTCGTTTGATTTGCCCGGTTGCCGCTTCGACCACCGATGTGGAGCGCGAAACTTCAAAATTGGTGGTGATGTCGGTGTGCTGGTAACTGCTGCCGGTGGTGCCGGTGACGGTGGTTTGGTATGACGGAGCGGCATCGGGAATGTTGCTGGATGCGCCCGGCACGCCGCCGGTTGTGCCATCGGCGGCGCTGGATGATTCGGTGATTTTGCGCGAACTGCGCACCACACTGCCTTCATCGGCGGGAAGGTATTTTTCACTTTCGGTGTGAACCTGGTCCCAATTCATATCGGCGGCAACACGCACCACCGCTTGGTCGGGTCCCAGCACATTTTCCAGCATTGATTTTATGCGGTATTCCAGCGTTTTTTCTACCTGCCGCTGGGTGTCAATCTGTGAACTGCTGAGCGCGACCGCGTCGGACAAGCCGGAATCGCCGTTGCCGTCTGACAGCACATTGCCGTTCATATCAATGATGGTGATGTTATCGGGTGTTAAACCTTCTACCGCACTGGAAACCAGATGGCTGATGGCTTTTACCTGCTCTTTTGAAAGTTGCTGTCCGGAATCAACATCCACCATGATGGAAGCGGTGGTCGGCTGTTGGTCTTCGCTGAACAGGGTTTCCTGCGGAATGACAATGTGCACCCGCGCCGCACGCACCACATTCAAACTGCTGATGGTGCGTGCCAGTTCCCCTTCCAGCGCGCGCTGGTAGTTAACCTGCTGGGTGAAATCGGTCATGCCCAAATTGGTGGTATCAAACAACTCGAACCCGACTGTACCTTTGCCGGGCAAGCCCTGTCCGGCTAACTCCAGCCGCACTTCGTGCACTTTTGATGACGGCACACGGATGGTTGTGCCGCCACTGTTTTCCGAAACTTGATACGGGATTTTTTGTGCTTTCAGATATTCCACAATTGCCGCGCCGTCTTTTGAATCAACATCGGTGAACGCCGCCACATAATCGGGCGTTTGCGCCCACGCCACAAAAAAGATGATGGCGGTCAATGCAGCGGTGATGATAACCCCCAAACCCACTTTTTGGGCGGTGTTCATTTTGTTCCACGTGTTGGCAATTGCTTCCTGTTGAAAGGGAATGAGAGACTGGCTCATACGCTCTCCGCCGGTTGCCTATTGAGGCAAGCCGTTATCATACCTGCATCCGCATAATTTCTTGATAGGCGTCAACCAGCTTATTGCGCGTTTGCAGCGCAATTTGAAAGGCGATGTCTGCCTCTTGCATCGAAAGCATCACCTGATGCAAATCGACATCTTCTCCGGCGGCAAGTTTGGCGATGGCACTATTGGCGGCGCCTTCTTTTGCCGCCAGCCCGTTAATGGCGTTGCCCAGCATTTCGCCGAAATCTTGTGTGATTGCGCCCGCGCCGTTGGTTGTTTTCGATTTTTGCGCCTGTGTGACAGAGGTAATCGGGTTAATGGGTGTAATTCCGGTGGACATTTGTTTCCCCTTGTGTGCGAGTGTTATTTGTTGCCAATTTCAATGGCTTTGAGCGCCATACTTTTCAGCGCGTTAAATACGGTTACATTCGCTTCGTATGAGCGCGACGCCGATAGCATATCGGTCATTTCGGTGACGACATTCACGTTGGGGTAGGTAACGAACCCGTCTTCGTCCGCATCGGGGTGACTAGGGTCGTACACTTTATTGCCCGGCGAATCATCGGTGACAATTTGCGAAACTTCCACGCCTGCTCCCGGCGCTTCAATTTCCCGTTTGCGTGCCGCCACCGCCAAATGCGCGGCAAAACTCTGCGGGTTTTCTTTGGCGATGAATACCACTTGTTGCCGTTTGTATGGTCCGCCATCGGCGGTGCGGGTTGTTTCGGCATTGGCAATATTGTTCGAGATAACATCCATTCGCAGGCGTTGTGCCGTCAATGCCGATGCCGTGGCTTTGAAACTACTGAAAATACCGCTCATACCATTCCTCCTGCCATTGCTTTTAACGCTTGTGCCAGCAGTGTTGCGCTGCCGTCTTTTTTGAACAGGGCTTGCGCATCCCATGCCGGGTCGTGTCCGTTGGCGATAATCCAATAAGTGTATGCGAAATTATATGGTTCGCGGTGGAGCATATACTCATAAGCGCCCGTCACCATATTGATTTGCTGTTGGGTGGAAACCAGCGGGCTGACGTGCGTGCCCCCTTCCGTGCCGATGATGGGCAACGGGCGTCCCAGCGTTTGCCGGATAATATCGTCATATTGTTTGAAACGTAAAAATCCGTTGGGGTCGTTCAGCGGGCGGGGACCAGTATAATTGTGCATCGCCAGCCAGCCTTTATCCAGCAGGTGCAATTTGCCCGTATTTTTGAGCGTTTGCAGCGCCTGCCGCAAAAATTCGCGGTCATCCGTTTCGCCCTGCGGACTCAACGCGCCGAAGCCGGGCAATCCCCCCCCGGCGATAACTTTCTCGGCGACATCGCTCCACAATTTAACGTATTGCGCCACATTGGCGGGCTTGCCGCCCGTTTCCACCCGCAGGTTCGGTTCATTATAAATTTGGAAATAATGAACGCCCATCTCGGTGTAATGTTTCACCATAGCGGTCACATCGCCGGAAACGGGCACAACGCCGGGGGTATAAATGCGCATCACCGGTTCGATACCGGCGGCGGCGAGTTTTTTCACCAGATAATCATTCGCCCCGATGCTTGCGCCGTCATTCAAAAAAACCACCCATTTCATCCCCATATCCACCGCTTCTTTTACATATTTATCCACCGTTTCTTTCGACTGGCTGACGGTGGGAATCCAGTGGATGCCGCGCCCATTGTCGGCGGGGGGATGAGGGTAGTCTGCCAGCGCCATCGGCTGCGATGCCCCCGCCGGGGCGACACCCGCCGCTTTTTGCACGGCGAAAGTTGCCGGTGCGGTGTGGAGCGCCGGTAAACTGACAATCGGTGCGGCGGCGTTTGCCGCCATCATCTGCGAGCGGGTGAACGGAAATCGCATTCGCGGTGCGTTGGTCGTTGCCAAAAAACTCAAACTGCTCCAGCGGCTGGTTGGCGGCAGCACCGGCATCGAACGCGGTTGCTGCGCTTGTGCCAGTGCGTGCGCAAAACTGTTGCCGCCGGGAGCGGTGGCGGGGTTCGGTGGTGGCGGGGTGATTTTTTGCGGTTGTCGGGTGGCGGTTACTTTCATTGTTCGGTTGCCTCAAATATGTGCGCAAACCAATCTGCATACCTCTAGCCGAGTGTACACTCAAAAATATAGCACGGGCGCGGGGTTGTGTCAGTAAAAAAGGCGTGAAGTATGAGTAATTTTTGCGTAAAGACCGCCGATTTGCTCTAAAGTTCCTGCCGGTATATCCGATAATCTACTGATGACACCCACTGTTTACGCAAACTTTATGTCCTTTTCACGCCGATTTTACTGACAGCCTCGGTAAGGAGTGATATAGTGACGATTGGAAATATGCCGCACTGCACAGGCGTATTTTCGGTTGGAGAGATTATGATTCGTGTAACTCGTTTGAATAAAAGTGAATTTTGGATTAACCCCGATTTGATTCAGTTCATCGAAGAAACTCCCGACACAGTCATTTCACTGACCACCGGCGTAAAAGTTGTGGTGCTCGAACCGGCAGTGGAAATCGTGCAAGCCATCGTTGACTTTCGGCAGCGCACGGCGGCACAATTGCCGACGGTGGTAGAAAGAGACGCAGGAGAGGAATAGAAATGGATATTGCAACGATTTTGGGTTTCGCAGTTGCGTATGGTGCATACTTCGCTTCAATGTTCATGAACGGCGACAATCCGGCGAATTTGGTGAACATCCCGTCGCTGGTGATGGTTATCGGCGGCGGGTTTGGGGTGGTTATTTTGGCACACCCGCTCAAACTGGTGATGTCCATTCCCGCGCTGATAATGAAAACTTTTAAAGGTGTTGCCGCCGACCCCAAAAAGGAAATTGACCGTTTTGTGGAGTTGGCAGACCAAGCCCGCCGCGAAGGGCTGCTGTCGCTGGAAGAGCAAATCGGTAATATCGATAACGATTTTGTTAAAAAAGGCATTATGCTGGTGGTTGACGGCGTTGACCCCGCAGTGGTGCGCGATATTATGGAAATTGACAACGAGTTGATGTCGCGGCGACACAAAGACGGCGCTGCCGTCATTGATATGCTCGGTTCGGTTAGCCCGGCGATGGGGATGCTCGGGACGGTTACCGGGCTGGTCGGGGTGCTGGGCAATCTGGCTGATGCATCTTCGCTGGGTCCGTCGGTGGCGGTGGCATTTTTGACGACACTTTACGGCGTTATTTTGTCGAACTTCTTTTATGCGCCGCTGGCAAACAAACTCAAACAAAACGATAGAGATGAAATGGTCGCTCGCGAAGTGATTGTGGAAGGAATTTTAGCCATTCAAGCCGGTGAAAACCCGCGTATCGTCCGTGAAAAACTGGAATCGTTCCTGCCGCCGAAATTGCGCGGCGGCGATGAAAGCGCGGAATAGTAGGAGTATCCATCGTGGCGAGAAAAAAGAAGTGCGAAGATTGCCCGGTATCCGAAGCGTGGCTTACCAGTTGGGCAGATATGATGTCGCTGCTGCTGGTGTTTTTTATGGTGCTGTATGCGATGGCAAACACCGATTTGAAAAATTTTGCCGAAGTCGCGGCATCGTTGCGGGCGGCATTCAACAGTCTCGGCACAGCACAAACTTCTATCATCGGCACCAGTCACGGGGGGGCAACCGCTCCGAGCACCACCACTTCCGCGCCGCTCTTCTTCCAGACGCTGCCGCCGCGCCAGCGAGATTTCAACCGTGTCAGCACCGAATTGGCGGTTTTGGCGCAGCAATTGGATGTCGGCGGCGAAATTGATGTGAATTTGACGCTGGAAGGTATGATTATCAGCCTGTCAAATGAACTGGCGTTCAAGCCCGGCAGCACCGAACTTCGCCCCGAAGCGAAAGTGGTGCTCGACCAAGTGGCGGATTTTCTGCGCAATTCCGACAACAAAATTCGGGTAGAGGGGAATACCGATGACATTCCCCCCAACGACCCGCGTTACCCCACCAACTGGGATTTGTCGGTGGCGCGGGCGGTTGCCATTGTGCGCTACTTGTCGGAAGAAGATGGTATCGCCCCCAACCGGCTCACTGCCGCCGGAAACGGCGAGTTTAACCCGGTTGTGCCCAACACCGACCCGAAAAGCCGGGCAAAAAATCGCCGTGCCGATTTGGTCATCATTTACCCCAACGGCACAAAACGTTTCTCGCTGTCGGTTCCCGGCATCGAATTGCCCCCCATCCCCGGCAAGGATGACACCACGCCCACCACAGAACCCGCACCGACGGCACAGCCGGAAAACGGGCAGTAATTCGCTGAAAATGCACGAAAGGACGTAATCAATGGGTAAAATCAAAGGACTTCTGAATCTGAAAATCATCATCCCGTCAGTTGTTGCATTGCTGCTGGTGGGTGGTTTGGGATATGTGCTGCTTGCCCCCGATACAATGTGGAAACCGTTTTATGTCCGCGTTGATTACACCGACCCGACCCCCACC
>JALVZI010000485.1 GCA_027022125.1 Anaerolineae bacterium
GGCTTTATCCATCGCCAAATCGGTCAGCACCACATCATCATCAATCTGAATTTCTTTCACGCCCTGCACGTGCAGGTCTTCAATATCGCGCTCGGTGTAAAAAGTTTTCATCGTGTTTCTCTCTATTGCATCAGTCAATCTAAAAAGTAGAATTACGCCGGCTCATCTGAAAAAAAGTTAATTTTTCACCACAGAGGCACAGAGACGCAGAGAATTTAAAATTTGTAACTATACAGTGTGCAATCTATCTGCTTTCGGCAGACGTATTGCGTACTGCGTACTGCGTATTGCGTAATTTACGCAATACGCAATACGCGGTCTGATTGTGCAAGATTGGTTATTTTTCAGATTATTCTCTGTCACGTTGAATAGTTACAAATTTTCATCGGAAATTTTGGATACCGCCGCATAATCGGCTCTCAAATCTTATTTTCTCTGTTCCTCTGCGTCTCTGTGGTTCAATTTTTTCATCTCTTGTCAGTGAGACAATTAAAACCGGATGATGCCCTATGCGTCACGCCCTTCCAGGCTTTCTATCGCGGCGATGGCGGCGGCTTTGGCGGTTTTCATCTCGGCTTCTGTGCCGCTCATCCACATTCGACCGAATCGCCCCACAGATGACACGTGAATCAATTTGATGCTGGCGCGTTTTTCGGCTTCGTTGGCGGCAATGTTGATGTATGCCGCCGGGGCGACTTCCAACACCAGCAGCGTTTCGCCGGGCACCAACATACTGCCCCGCCGAAAACGGTTCAGCAATTGCGCCTGATACGGGTCAACATTGGTTATCAACTGCACCGACGCCAGTTTGGGGCGAATGCGGTCTTCCGGTTTCAGCCCCAATCGGGTGAGTACCATTTCTCCCGCCTGCAATACCGCCTGCTGCGAGTGCGAGTGAATTTCGAACATCCCGAATTCGCGCTCGACGATTTGCGCGCCGGGACGGGCTTCGGTGGATTTCACAGCGATGTCCACCAGTCGGAAAACCTCGTTGCCGGGGGCGACTTCGATATACAGCGAAGCCATCCCCTCCACCATCAGGTCGCCCTGTGTAACCGTGCCGACGAATCCGGCGTATTGGGGTTGGGTGCGGTCAAGATAACAGTATGTTCGCAATTGAAAGTTTCTGTCTGCCATAGTTTTCCTTTTGTTGTTTCAGGTTTCAGGTTCAAAGTTCAAGGTTGCAGGGTAGCAAAGTAGCAGGGTGGCAAATTCACGTTTCACGCATCACGTTTCACGCATCACGTTTCACGCATCACGTTTCACAAATAACGAATCACCAATAACCAATCTCCGGCTCACATCCCCGGCGCTTGCCACGGAAATTTTCCCGCGACAAACAGCAATTCCAAATAATATATCGCGCTGGAAAAACGATTTAACGCCTGAATCAGGTCGGGGCGGGTGGGTTGACCGTCCGCATCGGTAAAGGTGTGAACGGCAGTCAACTCCGCTTCGCGGCTTTGGGCGCGCAACAGATTCAGCACCAGCAACATTTCGTGGTCGGTTGCATTGGGAACGACATGCTCAATCCCCAGATATTTTTGGGGGTGATGGGTCACATCGTGAATGTCCGCTTCGGTTTTGCCGCCCAGCGTCAGCGGCGATACCGTCCGCCCGTGATATTCCGCCGATGTGATTTCGCGGCAGTATGCCGCCAGCGAATCCAACTGCGCTGCCAACTCGGGGAAATTGTACCGCCGAGCCTGCGCCGTTGCCAGCAGAGCTTGTGCGTGCAGGGTGTCCATCTTCCCCCGAAAGAGAAAACGGGGCGATGTTTTCGGCGCGAAATGCCCGGCATCCACCTGCGACAGGTGCGGCGGCTTGTGGGCGAGCGGCTGTCCGCACACCGAACACACCGGCACATCCCCCGTCAACTGCACCGGAAACGCACCCGGTTTATCCCACGCGGGCGCACCGGCGGCGGGTTCGGTGGATGTGGGCGGCGGCGGGGCGATTTCATCCTCAAAAGTGATGGTAATGCCCCATTGGTTGATGAAATCTTTTGCCGATGGCGTGAAACGGGCATCGCGCGGCAGGGGCGCAATGGTTCCCCGTCCGCCCTGCCACATTTCGCGCAGTTCGGCTTCGGTGATGACCGTCATTTATTGTGCGTCCCAATCAGCCGGATAGGTTACATAAAAAACTTTGGCG
>JALVZI010000486.1 GCA_027022125.1 Anaerolineae bacterium
CCCCGCTGCCGCCCGCACCGCAGCCCACCCCCACGCCGTGCGGAGCGCCCGCCGGATGGGTGGTGTATGTGGTTCAACCCGGCGACACCCTGTTTTCGCTGGCGACTGCTACCCATACCACCGTCGGGCAACTGCAATTGGCGAACTGCCTGCCGTCCACCGCGATTTATGTCGGGCAGCGACTCTATCTGCCATACATTCCGGTTCCCACTGCCACCGCGACACCGCCCGCGCCGACAGCGACACCCACCGGCACGCCCATCCCCACGGCAACCGCCACCGTGACCCCCACCGGTCTGCCCACCGAACTGCCGACGCCCACCGCCACCGATACCCTGCAACCGCTGATTGACACACCCACGCCCACGGCGTCGCCCACTCTGCCGCTGGAATTGCCCACCGACACGCCCACCCCCGTTTCACCGATACCGACGCCCACCCCGTGAGGTTCAAAAATGTTCAGTTTGGATGATACCATCGCCGCCATCGCCACCCCGTTGGGCAGCGGCGGCATCGGCATTGTGAAAATCAGCGGCGCGGAAGCGCACGCTATCGCCGAAAAGATTTTTCGCCCCAAAAGCGGCAAATTTCCGCTGAAACCGCGCTATCTGCATTATGGAAAAATCGTTTCCCCCGAAACCGGCGCGCCGATTGATGAAGCGTTGGTGGCATATATGCCCGCGCCACACAGTTATACCGGACAGGATGTGCTGGAAATTCAAGCGCACGGCGGCACGGTGGTATTGCAGGAAATTCTGCGCGCGGTGCTGGGTCTCGGTGCGCGCGCGGCAGAGGGCGGCGAAATGACTCTGCGCGCTTTTCTCAACGGGCGGCTCGATTTGGCGCAGGCGGAATCGGTGATGGATGTGGTGGAAGCCAAAACCGCCGCCGCGCTGCGATTGGCGGCGCAGCAACTCGGCGGCTCGCTGTCGAATCAAATTTCGGCGGCGCGGCAAAAATTGGTGAACGTGCTGGCATATATCGAAGCCACCATAGATTTTGTGGAAGAGGATATTCCGCTGGATGATATGCTGCCGCCGCTGACCGCCGCGCTGGAAACGCTGCAATCGCTGGCGGAAACCGCCGCGCGGGGGATGATATACCGGCAGGGGGTGCGCACGGCGATTGTCGGCACGCCGAATGTCGGCAAATCGAGCCTGCTGAACGCGCTGTTGCGCGGCGAGCGTGCCATCGTCACCGATATACCCGGCACCACCCGCGACACACTGGAAGAAACCGCCAACATCGGTGGCATTCCGCTGGTGCTGGTCGATACGGCGGGCATTCGCGCCCAAACCGCCGACGCGGTGGAAAAAATCGGTATCGAGCGCAGTCGTGCCGCGCTAGCGCAGGCAGATTTGGCGCTGATGGTGGTGGACAGCAGTCAGCCGCTGTCGGCGGGCGATTGGGAAATTGAAAAACTGGTGCGCGGCAAACCTGCGCTGCTGGTGCTGAACAAAATTGATTTGCCGCAGGCACATCCGCCCCCCGCCGATTTTTTGCCCGGTGTGCCGCGCGTGTCGCTATCGGCGCTGACGGGGGAAGGGCTGGGCACGCTGGAAGAAATTTTGGTGGAACAGATTACCGGCGGGCACGTCACCGTCGGCGATGCGGCGGTGGTCAGCAATCCGCGCCACCGGGCATTGATTGCCCGTGCGATTGAGCATACGCAATCTGCCATCGCCGCGCAATCGGCGGGGCTATCGCCCGATTTGGTCTCGGTGGATGTGCGCGAAGCCGTCGATGCGCTGGGGGAAATCACCGGCGAAACCGCCACCGAAGATTTGCTGGAAACGATATTCAGTAAATTTTGTATCGGGAAATAGAAGTGATGCGTGAAATGTGATGAGTGAGGTGTGAAGCACGCACATTTTCACGTATCACGTTTTCACGTCCAAAATAGAACACGGATGACGCAAAAAACACGGATTTTCGCAGAACTTGTTGAAACTTTTTGTGTGACTGAATTTAAGCCACGAATTTTCACAAATTTCACGGATTTTAAATGTCATAGGACTTACGCATTTTGACCAACAAATAAAAATTAGCCGTGTTTTTGTAGGGGCGAAGCGCCGCTTCGCCCCTACGGTGACGATTATTCAAAATACAATCACACCCGGTATAGTTACACTTTTTGTTCGATAATTCGTGTAA
>JALVZI010000487.1:0-578 GCA_027022125.1 Anaerolineae bacterium
GTATTGGCACTTGGTTGACATCATTTGGGTATTTTTATTCCCGTTACTCTATTTAATCAACCGTCACGGATAGGAGCACGCGATGCAACATTTGAATGAACATGTTATTTCGGTAAAAACATATTTCATCGTTTACCTTAGTTTGATGGTATTGCTGGTTGTGACAGTGGCGGTGGCATTTAACAACTTCGGTCCGTTCAACCTTTCTGTTGCGATGGGAGTTGCGGGTGTGAAAACCGTGCTGATTGTGCTATATTTTATGCATATGAAATATAGTCCAAAATTGATTTGGTTGTATGCCGGTGCCGGTTTCTTTTGGTTGTTTATGTTGATATTGCTGACAATGGGCGATTATCTCAGCCGTGGTTGGGTTCCTTCCATAAATTAGCCCATCGAATTAAATTGAGAACGCACTTCTGCCCATTGAATCGGTGTAAAAGTGCGTTTTTTATATGCTTGACGGCTGGTGGGGTTGTGGCAAAACTATGCTGAAATTTTTCCCGAAAAAAATCCAAAATAAATTGCTGTTGGCAATTGTGGTTGCCGTGCTGCTGCCACTGGTTGGCACAGGGTTGTAC
>JALVZI010000487.1:588-7203 GCA_027022125.1 Anaerolineae bacterium
TTGCAAGATAGCGCCATCCAAAATGCGGAAAACGAGACGGCACAGCAGGTGCAGCACGTTGAAGGATTGCTGTACACCGCCCGGCAGGATGTGCGTTTTTTGAGCCGTTTGAGTTCGATGCGACAGTTGGTGAACGCCCCCGCTGCCGACTGCGTGTCTGTCGCAGAGGATTTTGCCGCGTTTGCCCGCGCCCGCGAAATTTATGACCAAATTCGGTATATCGCCGCCGACGGCAATGAAATTGTGCGGGTGAATTCTGTCGGTGATGATGCGTCGATTGTGCCGCCAGAAGGGTTACAGAATAAAGCCGAACGTTATTATTTTCAAGAAGGAATGAAATTAGCCCCCGGCGAAATTTTTGTGTCTGCGATTGATTTGAACCGTGAACACGGCACAATAGAAGTGCCGCACAAACCGGTGTTGCGTTATGCCACCCCGATTTTCGATGCGGATGGCAACCGGCAAGGCGTAATTGTCACCAACATTTTGGCAGATAAACTGTTCGATTTTCTGAATGTTGACCGTATCCGGCACGGCGCGGTTTTTCTGGTGAACAGCGACGGCTATTTTCTAGCGCATCCCGACAAATCGCTGCTGTTCGGCAGCCCCGCCGATTTGGATACCGGTATTCGGTTGCACGATGTGTTTCCCGATAATGAAACACTGGTTGCAGAAGTGCTGTCTGGCAGAAGCGGGCAACTAATTACCGGCGGGCATATTTTGGTTTACACGCCAATCTTTCCTGAACCGGGGCGAACAGACCGTTTTTGGGTGCTGGTGCACGATGAGACTCCGGCATCCATATTTTCTTCTGTGTGGGAGTTTCGACTGACGGCGTTTTCTATTTTGGTAGTTGCGATGGTTGCTGCGATGGTGCTGGCGGTGATGCTGGCACACAATCTCACCGCGCCCATCCATAAACTGAAAGAGGGGGTCGAGCGTTTCGGGGAAGGCGAGTTAACGGAGCCGGTGGTGGTTGATACTGATGATGAAATCGGTGAACTGGCGGGCGCGTTCAACCGAATGGCGAAAACGATTGCCCGTTACGACCGCCAGCGGGCATATTTGCTGGAACAGTTAATCAGCGTGCAAGAAGAAGAACGGCGCATCGCGGCGTATGACATTCACGACGGGATGATTCAGCGGCTGATTGGCGCGCGGTTGCAGCTGAGCCATTTCATTCAATTGCGGAGCGCCGATTCCGACCGCGCGGAAGCATCGCTGCAACGGGCGATGGAACATCTGAAAACCGCCATCGTCGAAGGGCGACATCTGATTGAAGGTTTGCGCCCGCCATTGCTGGACGATTTGGGGTTGGTGGCGGCGGTACAGGAATTGGCACAGCAAACGGCAGATGAAATGGACTGCACACTGACTTTCGAGAATGATTTGGGTGACGAACGCTTGCCCGCAGTGGTCGAAACGACCGCTTTCCGCATTGTACAAGAGGCGTTGAGCAACAGCCGCAAATATTCTCACACCACTCGTTTGCGGGTGGCGCTGGCGCGGCAAAACGGCGAATTGAGCATTACCGTGCAAGATTGGGGCATCGGGTTCGACACGGGTTGTATCGGCGCGGAAAAACGCTGTGTGGGGCTGGTCGGCATGAAGGAACGTGCCGGGCTGCTGGATGGCACGTGTTTGATTTCCAGCACACCGAATGTCGGCACGTCAATTTCCATCACCCTGCCGCTGGATGCAAACACATCGAAAGAGACATAATTATGGATGACATAACCGTATTGATTGTGGATGACCACGGCATTGTGCGCGAAGGGCTGCGCACCGTGCTGGAGGAATCGGGTATCACGGTGGTGGGCGAAGCGGTTTCGGGGGCAGAAGCCATCGAAATGGCAAATACACTGCAACCGCAGGTGATATTGCTCGACATCCGCCTGCCCGATATGGACGGCATCCGGGTGCTGTCGGCGGTAAAATCGGCGCATCCCCAAATTGATGTGGTTATGCTGACCACATATGGCAATCCGCAATATTTGGCGCGTGCCGTGCAAGCCGGCGCGGCGGGGTATTTGAGCAAAGATGTCGACCCGGAACACATCCCGAATGTCATCCGGTCGGTGGTGCGGGAACACCACCTGTTTGACCCGGCGCTGCTGCGAGAGGTGCTGAAAAACACGGCGATAGGGCAATCGCCATCACCCTCGCTGGTTGCCCCGCCACCAGTGTCTGACCTATCTGACCGCGAGATTGAAGTTTTGCGGTTGGTGGCGGAGGGATTCAACAATGAAGCCATCGCCACGGCATTGGTTATCAGTTTGCCCACCGTCAAAACGCACCTGCGCCACATTTTCGAAAAACTGGGCGTCTCCGACCGCACCCAAGCCGCTGTGTGGGCAATTCGCAATCATATTGTGTAAAATGCGGATGGGCGAATGACGAATAGCGAGTTATGAGACGGTTGGATGACTCCTCTGAAAAAACTCAAATTCTCACGCAAAGACGCCAAGAAAAACGAGGGTTTTTATACCTGACAATACACAAAAAGACTTATAAATCTTTGCGATTTTGCGGCTTTGCGTGAGGCAAACACCTTTTTTCAGTGGACTCGTTGGATACAATCACGAAAAAAGAGCGCATCAAAGCGATGCGCTCTTTTTGATTCCGGTGGTTTGGAATTACAGCAAATCTTCCACCAGCGATTTTTCGTGACGGAGTTCTTCCAGCGTGGTTTGGATTTTTTCTTTGGCAAAATCATCGTGCGGCAAGCCCTGCACAATGCTCCAATTGCCGTTGCCGTCGCTGCGCAGCGGGAAGGAGAACATCAGCCCGTCATCCACGCCGTAACTGCCATCGGAGGGCACGGCGGCGCAGAACCAATTGTCTTCCGGTGTTTTGGAAATCATACTGCGCACATGGTCGAGTGCGGCATTAGCCGCCGATGCCGCCGACGATTTGCCGCGTGCCTGAATGATTGCCGCACCGCGTTTTTGCACGGTGGTGATAAACTCGCCGCGCAGCCATTCGTGGTCGGTGATAACTTCCGGCACGGGTTTGCCGTTAATTTCCGCGTTGAAGGCATCGGGGTATTGAGTGGCGCTGTGGTTGCCCCAAATGGTCACTTTGCTGACGGCAGTGACCGGCACGCCCGCTTTGGCGGCAATTTGGCTGTACGCGCGGTTTTGGTCAAGGCGGGTCATCGCCGCGAATCGCTCGCGGGGGATGTCTTTGGCGTTATTGTAGGCAATCAGCGCGTTGGTATTTGCCGGGTTGCCGACCACCAGCACTTGCACATCATCGGCGGCTTTCAGCAATGCTTTTCCCTGCGCGGTGAAAATGGGACCATTTTCGCGGATGAGGTCGCCGCGGAGCATCCCTTTGCCGCGCGGTTTCGAGCCGACCAGCAATGCCCAGTTCACGCCGTCGAAAGCGGTTTCGGCACTATCGGTGACGACGATGTTTTCCAGCAGCGGGAACGCGCAGTCGTTCAACTCCATCACCACCCCTTCCAGCATCGGCAGGGCGGGGGTGATTTCCAGCAATTGCAAATCAATTTTTGTATCGGGGCCAAACACTTCTCCCGAAGCCAAACGGAACAACAGAGAGTACCCAATTTGACCGGCAGCACCGGTCACAGCAACTTTCACCTTTGACATAATCTACCTCCTATGTAGAGAGTTATTAAAGATAAGCCGTTCTTGTGAAAAAACTTACATGGTAATGATAGTCTTGTTTGCCCCTAATCGCAAAATTTTGTTGCCATCGTGGGACAAATTCCCAGTTACATTCACCGCATCGAACACCAACCGGCTGTGCTGCACCACCCAGCCGTAATCCACCGCGCTGTGTCCGGTGATAATGGCGACGCAATCGGTGGCGGCGAGTGCGCTTTCGGTCAGTTCCACCCGTTCCACCGCCGTTTTCTGCGGAAAAAACACATTGCCGCCCACCGAAAATTCGCGCACAAACGGGTCGGCATACCGCACCGATGCTCCCGCATCGAGCAGCAATTCTATCACCCGTTGCGCGGGCGAGTTGCGGGCGTCGTCAATATCGCGTTTGAATGCCACCCCCAGCACCAAAATTTCTGCGCCGCGCACCGCTTTTCCCGCGTCATTCAGTCCGTGCGCAATCTGTTCAAACGTAAAATAAGGCATCGCGCTGTTCACTTCCGCCGCCAATTCAATAAACTTGGTGTGAAAATCGAAAGCGCGGGCTTTCCACGCCAGATAATACGGGTCAACCGGAATGCAATGCCCGCCAACACCGGGACCCGGATAAAAAGGCATAAATCCGAACGGTTTGGTTTTGGCGGCGTCAATCACTTCCCAAATGTTGATGCCCATCCGCTGGCTGAGCAGGGTCAATTCGTTGACCAGCGCGATATTCACACTGCGGAAAGTGTTTTCCAGCAACTTTGACATTTCTGCCACTGCGGGCGATGATACCGGATGGACGTGCGCGGTCAGGGTTGCCAGCAATTGCGCCGCCAGTTCAGTGCAGACGGGTGTTACCCCGCCGACCACTTTTGGCGTGTTGTGGACATCATATCCGCTGCTGCCGGTGTGTCCGGGGTCAATCCGTTCCGGCGAAAATGCCAAAAAGAAATCGCGCCCGACGGTCAACCCCGATTTTTGCAATTCGGGCAGCACGATTTCGGTGGTGGTGCCGGGATAGGTGGTGCTTTGCAGGATGACTAGTTGTCCGGGGCGCAGAATTTCGGCGATGCTGGTGGCGGCAGCGTGCACAAAACGCAGGTCGGGACCTTTTTGCGCGTCGAGCGGTGTCGGCACGCAGATGAAAATGACATCGGCATTTTTCAGCGCGGCAAAATCGGTGCTGGCGCGGAAGCGGTCGGCGTTTACCAGCGCCGCCACACTTTCCGGCGGCACATCGGGAATGTAACTGTCACCGCCGTTCAGTTGCGCCACTTTTTCCGCGCTCAAATCCAACCCGATGATGGAAAAACCGATTTCCCCAAATCCGATTGCCAGCGGCAAGCCGACATATCCCAATCCCACCACCCCGACGGTGGCTGTTTTTTGTGCAATTTTTTCAGAAAGTGTGTTTCGTGTTTCCGGTTTCATGTTTCTGGTTTCGTGTTTCTGGTTCAAAGTTGGTTTAAGGTTGCAGGGCGGCAGTCAGTCCAAAGTTTCAAGTCCAATGTCCAAAGTTGCAAGGTGGCAGGGTTGCACTCGTCATTCGCTATTCGTCACTCGCTATTCGCCCATTCGCTCATTACTGTTTGCCTTTTGCCGCTTTCAGTTGGTCAATATACGCTTGCAGGTCTGATTTTACATTTTCGGGGGCAACTTTCAGCGCGGCTTCGGCGTGCGCGATGGCTTGGTCGAGTTGTCCCATTTGCCGGTAGAGCAGCGCCAGATTTTTGTGGCTGTCATAATCGTTGGGAATGGTTTGCAGCACTTTATTGTTGGCATCAATTGCCTGCTGAATGCGTCCCGTTTGAGCGTAAATGTATCCCAAACTGCTCCAAATTTGCGCCTGCTGATTCGGGTTTTGAATTTTCTGCAATGCCTGCTGATACAGCGTTTCCGCCTGCTGGTAGTTTTGCTGTTGCAGGCTGATGTCTGCCAGTTCCAGCAGGGTTTTTGCATTTTGATAGCCGAGCGCGGTTGCTTGTTGCAGGTATTCGGTGGCTTGGGTGATGACCCCCGCGCGCAGATAAATATGCCCGATTGCGCCCAAAATTTGCCCGCGTTTTTGCAGAATGCTTTTGCTGTCGCCGGGATGATCGGCGATATATTGGTTGAACGCCGCCACCAAATCGTCAGTGCGTTTGGCAGATAGATAGAAATTCAACCGGCTGTCGAAATTGGCATCGGCGAAACTTGTGGGGTCAAGCGCGATGGCGTGTTTGTGCGCTTCGAGCGCGGCATCCACATCCGATTTGGCGGCATAGGTGTCGCCGAGTTGCAGCCACGTGGGGGCATATTCGCTGTCGATTGCCACCGATTTGTTCAGCCATTCCAGCGCGGTGTCGTAATCGCCCTGCACATAATAGGTTTGCGCCAACAGGTTGTAATACTGCACGTTTTGCGGCGCGAGGTCAATCACTTTTTGGAAAAAGGTTTTCGCTTTTTCAAAATATGACGGGT
Organism: Anaerolineae bacterium; assembly: GCA_027022125.1. Lineage (GTDB taxonomy): Bacteria > Chloroflexota > Anaerolineae > 4572-78 > 4572-78 > JANTHQ01. The sequence continues at coordinate 6,663 of JALVZI010000487.1, forward strand.
CGAGCACTTGCCCCAGTGTGAAATAATAGCGACCCATATTGCCGGTGTTATCGGGATTGTAAATGTTGATGCGGCGGGCTTCCAGTGCGATTTGCTCGCCGTCTTTCCACGCTTTTTCGCGCGTAGTGGCATCTAGCCGTCCGTCTTGTGCTTCCAACTGATAATCGAGCGCCAGCATCAGATAGTAAAAATCTTCATCCGAATCGGCGGCAATGGCGGCGCGGTGCAGTTTGATGGCATTATCCCACTGCTGCGCCGAGCGATAGCGGTCACCTTCTTTCAGGAAAGTATCGGCTTTAACCACATTGATATTTTTAAAATAGATGACCAGCACGGCGGCGGCGATGAGCGGCGGGTAGAGCCACCAATTGCCGGTGCGCCAAACCGGTAAATTGCTGCGGAATTGCTTTTGCGCCAGCATCACAGCGATGACCGCCATCAGCAAAAATAGTGCAATATAAAACCCGTCCAAAATGGCGAACAGTTTTTCGGCGGCTTGCAGCGCATCGGTCAGCCGACCGGAGGTCAGCGCGTGTCGCTG
>JALVZI010000488.1 GCA_027022125.1 Anaerolineae bacterium
GTGTCATAATTGCTCCAATGGACGAATGAGCGAATAGGCGAATAAGCGAATGACGAATAACCAATGACAAACACCAACCTCAATGATAACATCCCGAAATCAAAAGTCAAACGCGCCGACAATTTATGGTTTTGTCCTTTCCCCCCCTTCGTGCTATACTTTCCCCCGTTTGATTTTGCTCGAAAGAAGGAGGGCGCAGCGCATTATTGTCGCACGCCCTTTTTTGTCGGCTGGTGAAAAATGACAACTATTCTAATTTTTATATATAGCCTGCTTTTGGTGGGATTGGCAATTTACGGATTCAACGCGCTTTTTTTCTCGGTGCAGTTTTTACGCTACCGAAAAACGGCTTTCAACCCGCCGGAAACATTTTCGGCAGGCGATGACCTGCCGCCGGTGACGGTGCAACTGCCCCTTTTTAATGAAAAACTGGTGGTGGAACGGCTGATTGACGCGGTGGCGGCGCTCGATTATCCCGCCGAAAAACTGTCCATTCAAGTGCTGGATGATTCCACCGATGAGACGATTGCGCTGGCGCGGGCGCGGGTGGCGTTCCACCGCGAACGCGGGGTGAACATCGAATATGTGCGCCGACCGGTGCGCGAAGGTTTTAAAGCAGGCGCGCTGGCATACGGATTGCAGTCTGCGCCCGGCGAGTTTATCGCCATTTTTGACGCCGATTTTGTGCCTCCGCGCGATTTTCTGCGGCGGGTGATGCCCCGTTTCCGCAACCCGCAGGTGGGAATGGTGCAGGCTCGCTGGGGACATTTGAACGATACCGCCAACCCGTTCACCCGCGCGCAGGCGCTGGCGCTGGACGGGCATTTTGTGGTTGAGCAGACGGTTCGCAGCCAAAGCGGGCTGCTGATGAATTTCAACGGTTCGGGGGGCGTTTGGCGGCGCGCCGCCATTGATGATGCCGGCGGTTGGCAATCGGACACCATCGCCGAGGATTTGGATTTGTCATATCGCGCCCAATTGCGCGGCTGGAAACTGGCATACCTGCCGACGGTCATCGCCCCGGCGGAAATTCCGCCGCTGTTGACCGCGTTCAAACGGCAGCAGTTCCGCTGGGCGAAAGGCGCTATTCAGGCGCTGCGAAAATTCGGCGGCACACTGCTGCGGGCGAAACTGTCGCCATGGCAGAAAATGCAGGCATTTTTGCATTTGAGCGGTTATATGGTTCACCCGCTGATGCTGGCGATGATTGTGCTGGGGCTGCCGGTTATTTTGGTACGCGACCCCGGCACGCTGCCGGTGGGTGCGCTCGGGGTGGCGGGGTTCGCGCCGCCGGTGCTGTTTGCGCTGTCGCAGTGGGGCGGGTATCGCCATTGGATGCGGCGGTTTGCGTATTTTCCGTTTCTGGTACTTTTCGGCGCGGGGGTGATGCTGAACAACAGTTGGGCGGTGTTTGAAGGGCTGACGGGGCGCAATCCCCGCGAATTTTTGCGCACGCCGAAATTCCGCACGTCAAACGGCATACGCCGCGCCGGAGATTATGTGCTGCCGGTGGATTGGACGACATGGGGCGAGTTGCTGCTGGCGGTGTACTGCTGGGTCGAAGCGGGAATCGCCATTACCCGCGCGCCGGGGCTAGCGCCCTTTCTGCTGATGTATGCGCTCGGTTTCACCGTAACGGCGGGGTTGGGATTGTGGCAGTCGCGGAAGTTTAATGCGCGGGGAGTAAAGTTCAAAGTTCAAAGTTCGAGGTTCAAGGTTTCAAATCCAAAGTTTCAAGTCCAAAGCCCAAAGTCCAAAGTCTGATGCAGGGTTGCAGAGTTGTAAAGTGGCATTGACGAGTGACAAAGGACGAATGACGAATGACAAAAAAAACGCCGTCCGGACCGGGCGGCGTTTTTTGATGGGTACAATTTTTACAGTTTGCTGAACAGGATTTCTTTTTTAACTTCGGCAATTGCTTCGGTGACTTTAATTTCGCGCGGGCAGGCGTTGGTGCAGTTAAAGATAGTGCGGCAGCGCCAAACGCCATCGGGGTCGGCGAGAATTTCCAGCCGTTGCGCCGAGCCTTGGTCGCGGCTGTCGAAGATGAATCGGTGCGCCTGCACAATTGCCGCCGGACCGACATAGGCATCGGTAGCCCAGAAGGTGGGGCAACTGGTGGTGCAGCAACCACACAGAATGCACTTGGTGGTTTCTTCAAATTTCAGGCGGTCTTCTTCACTTTGCAGCCGTTCTTTCTCGGGGGGCGGGTCATCGTTGATGAAGAAGGGCAGCACGGAACGATAGTGTTCCATAAACGGTTCCATATCCACCACCAAATCTTTGATAACCGGCAATCCGGCAATCGGTTCGACGGTGACATTGTTGCCCACCTCTTGGAAAAGCGATTTACACGCCAGCCGGTTTACGCCGTTGATGCGCATGGCGTCGGAGCCGCAAATACCGTGCGCGCACGAACTGCGCATGGTCAGTGTACCGTCTTGTTCCAGTTTAATTTTCAGCAGTCCGTCCAGCACCCGGTCGGTGGGTTCGGCTTCGATGGTGTATTCTTTCCAGTAAGGGGCGCTGTCTTTTTCAGGATTAAATCGCTGTATTTTTAATGTTACTTGCATCTTTTGTCTCCTCCCCTTAGTAAACCCGCTTGACCGGTTGGTATTTGGTCACAACCACAGGTTTATATTTTAAGGTGACATTGCCATCGGCGTCGAGATATGCCATCGTGTGTTTCATCCAGTTTTCATCGTCGCGCTCTTTGAAATCATCGCGAGCGTGTGCGCCGCGGCTTTCTTTGCGTGCCAGCGCACTTTCGGCGGTAATCAGCGCAATGTCCAGCAGGTTGCCCAACTGCCACGCTTCCATAAGGTTGGTGTTAAAGCGTTTGCCTTTGTCGTCAATGTGGATGTGTTTATAGCGTTCGCGCAGTTCGCGCAGTTTTTTGACGGCTTCTGCCATCCCTTCTTCCACGCGGAACACACCGACATCTTTGCTCATAATGTTTTTCATTTCCTGCTGGATGGCAGCGATGGTTTCCGTGCCCTGATTGTTCAAAATGGCATCCAATTCTGCCTGCACTTTCGCCACTGCAGATTCGGCGTCAATTGGTTTGAAGTCTTTTTGCTTGACTTCTTCCGCCATCACTTTTCCGCCGCGCCGACCGAAAACTACAATGTCCAACAGCGAGTTGGTTCCCAACCGGTTGCCGCCATGCACGCTAACGCAGGCACATTCACCGGCGGCATACAAACCGGGAATGGGGTCTTTATTTTCGTTGGCAATCACGCGGGTATCGTTGTCGGTGGGAATGCCGCCCATGGCATAGTGCGCCGTCGGCTGCACGGGGATGGGTTCTTTGGTGGGGTCAACGCCGACATACGTTTTACAGAAGTCGGTAATGTCTTCCAATTTGGCGCGAACATAGTCTTCGTCAATATGCCGCAGTTCACCATTTGGCAACCGTGAGTTATCCACCTCAAAATAGTGATTGACCGTTTTGGGCGTTATGTCCAAATAAACATAATCTTTGCCATCGATACCGTTGCCTTCCAAAACTTCCAGATAAATGGCGCGAGAAACCACATCGCGCGAGGCAAGTTCTTTGACGGTGGGAGCGTATTTCGGCATAAAGCGTTCGCCTTTGCCGTTGATGAGCACACCGCCTTCGCCGCGCACGGCTTCGGTGATAAGGATGCCCAGTTTGAACAACCCGGTAGGATGGAATTGGAAGAATTCCATATCTTCCAACGGCAGTCCGTGCCGCGCCACGATGGCGGGGCCATCGCCGGTGAGCGTCAGTGCGTTAGAGGTGATGTTCCATACGCGCCCCCAGCCACCGGTCGCCAGCATAATGGCTTTGGCATGGAAAACGTGCAGTTCACCGGTGTCAATTTCATAAGCCACCACGCCGCGTGCTTCGCCGTCTTCGATAATCAGGTCGAGCATTTGGTATTCATCGTAAAAATTAACGTTATGTTTGATGCACTGTTGGTACAGTGTTTGCAAAATCATATGCCCGGTGCGGTCGGCAGAGTTGCAGGCACGCATCACGGCTTGTTTGGTTTCGTTGTTGGTGTGCCCGCCGAACCGTCGCTGCGAGATTTTGCCTTCGGGGGTGCGGTCGAAGGGCAACCCCATATGTTCCAGTTCGAACACCACATTGGGCGCATCTTTGCACATAAACTCAATGGCGTCTTGGTCGCCGATGAAGTCTGCACCTTTGATGGTGTCGTAAGCATGCCATTCCCAGTGGTCTTCTTCCAGATTTGCCAACGCCGCGCCGATACCACCCTGCGCCGCACCAGTGTGAGAGCGGGTGGGATATAGTTTTGAAATAACAGCGGTATCTACCTCTTTGCCGGCATACAGGGCTGCCATCAACCCGGCACCGCCTGCCCCGACAATAATCACATCGTGCTTATGGTAATGGTATTGCATAGCTCCGTCTCCGTTATCCGTTAAATGTGAAAATCACCAGTCCGCCAAAGACAACCATCAGTAGCAACACCAGTGCGATGAGTGCTTTTACAACTGCGCGCCAGCCGCGGTTGTGAATGTAGTCATCGGTCACAAACCGGATGCCGTTCATTCCGTGCAGCGAAGCCAGTATCAATAGCGTCAAGTCGTAAGAGCGCCAAAAAATGCCGCCGGGTCCCGTCCAGCGTCCGGCAATCACATCAAAATCGATGTTAGTTAACCCGATGACATAGTGCATCCAAATTAAATGAAATACTACCATCAGTGCCAGCAAAGCGCCGGAGGCACGCATATAAAACCACGACAGTACTTCAAATGTGCTGCCGCTGGGTTTTGGGGTACGAGCATATCGTGTTGTCATCATTATCCTCCCTAAGCCAACATTCCGGCAATGTCAACGCCAACCAAAAATACCGTCAGCACAATCACAATTACCCACACTGTGGTTGCCAACTGTTTTTGATAGCGGAACATATGGGGCCAGAAGTCTTGAATAATAATGCGCAAACCATTCAGAGCATGGTAAAAAACGCCAAAAACCAATGCCCAAATAACGGGTCGCAAAAGTGGTTCGTGGTAAATGAATAGCAATTCTTCAAACGCCGCTCTGCTGACACCTACCATGAAAATATCCAAAATGTGTAAAATGAGGAAAAAGGCGATACCTAAACCGCCAAGTCGGTGCAGTATCCATGACCAGTGCCCGATGCCACCTTTATACGACAGGGTACTAGACACGAATCCTTTTTTGGGATTTGCGCTCATAAAAAAACTACCTCCTTTGGCAAAATTTTAAGCGCTACAACGTTGTGCCTCACCTACGCCTATTGCGGTGAATTTGCCCTATTATACTCCCATCTTTCCGCTGAATCAATTATTGGACGATGCTTTGTTAAAATTGGCACATGTAAAAAGCGGCACGCCGGGTTCGACTTGGCGTGCCGCCACAAATAGAAAACTAGGGTGTGTTGACATTTTGTTTTCAGTTGGAAAAACGCACCGTAGAGACGCCCAAGTTGGGCGTCTCTACGAATCATTGACACTCGGCAAGGATTTGATTTCCCCTTGCAAGCCAAAGTACAGACGTGGTGTAGGGGCGGCTCGCGTTGACATTTCTCGCCCCCATTTCGTAGGGGCGACCTTTATGGTCGCCCGAAACAGGGCAGCCACAAGGGGACTGCCCCTACGATTATTCGAGAAAAGCAGTGCGTGCCGAGTAGTTACCACAGAAAAATAAAAAATCTGTGCAAATCTGTGTGAATCTGTGGACTATTTATACCAGAACAATTACTGCCGCTACCCGTATCTCTCCGCAAACGCCGACATAAAATCAACCAGCGCCTGCACCCCCGCCATCGGCTGGGCATTGTAAATGGAAGCCCGCAAGCCCCCCACCGAGCGATGCCCTTTGAGATTGAGCAACCCCGCCGCCGTTGCTTCGGCGACAAATTTGGCTTCTAGCGCCGCATCGTCGCCGCGCACGCGGAACACCACATTCATCAGCGAGCGGCTTTCCGTTTCGACCGGGCAATAGTAAAAATCGTTGCGGTCAATAGCATCGTACAGCAGGGCGGCTTTTTCTTTATTGCGATTTTCTATCGCCGACAAACCGCCTTCCGCTTCCAGCCATTCCATCACCAGCGCGATGAGATAGATACCCCACGTGGGCGGCGTGTTGAACATAGAATTTTTGCTGATGTGCGTGCGATAGTTCAGCATCGTCGGCAGCGATTCGCCGGCGCGCTCCGCCAAATCTTTGCGAATGATGACCACCGTTACCCCCGCCGGTCCGATATTTTTTTGCGCACCGGCAAAAATCACCCCGAATTTTGAAACATCTATCGGTTTGGAAAGAATATCGCTGGACATATCTGCCACCAGCGGCACATCACCCGTATTTGGGAACACGTGCCATTCCGTCCCGGCAATGGTGTTGTTCGATGCCATATGCACATACGAGGCGTCCGGATTCAGGTCAATTTCATCCAAACGGGGAACCCGGCGGAATTTATCGGCTTCGGTGGATGCTGCTAGCCGGTATTCGGCGATTTTGCCCAATTCCACAATGGCTTTTTTCGTCCACGTGCCGGTGTGAAGCATATCCACCGGTTTTCCGGGCTGATACAGGTTCATCGGAACCATCGCAAATTGCAAACTTGCCCCACCCTGCAAAAAAAGCACGGCATACTCATCGGGGATGTTCATCACACGGCGCATACCGTTCTCCGCACGCGCCAAAATCCCCTCAAAAACCGCCGAGCGGTGGCTCATTTCCATTACCGACATACCGCTGTTTTCAAAATTTAGCATTTCGTCGCGAGCACGCTCCAGCACCGGTACGGGCAATACGGCAGGTCCCGCGCTAAAATTAAATTTTCGATTGTACATTTCATTCTCCATGGAACATTGTTACCAGTAATATGGCATTTACAGCAAATCATCCAATTTCAAATGTTTGTTGTAACCCATATCTTCGCCTTCAGATTGCAACAGCGCCAAATTCTCCGAAACATATTTATGTAATTGAAATAGCCGTTTCACCCGTTTATACGGCAAATGTTCCAATTTTTCCGCAACTTCGTTTAACACCGCCATAAACAAATCAAACGGGGCAACCTGAACCAGTTTCTTGTCGAATTCCTCTTCGTGGGGCAGGTACGATGCGCGACGCTCTGCCAGCATAATTTCCGCGTCCTCGGCGAAAAGTGCGGGCGCAGATTCGCGGTCGTCCAGCAGGTAAATCGGTGCGCTGGAA
>JALVZI010000489.1 GCA_027022125.1 Anaerolineae bacterium
ACGCCCACCCCCACCGCCACGCCACTGATTCCGGCGCAGCGCCCGCCGGATGAAATCGTCATTCCGGCAATCGGGCTGACCGCATCCGTCACCCGCACCACATGGATAACCGCTCAAAAAAATGGACAAACCATCACTACATGGAAAGTGCCCGATTATGCCGCCGGATGGCACATCAACAGCGCATTGCCCGGTCATGGCAGCAATGTGGTGCTGTCGGGGCATCATAACATCAAAGGCGAGGTTTTCCGCGATATTGTAAAACTCAATACCGGCGATGAAATTATGCTGCACGCCGATGGCAGAACCTACTATTACACCGTCTCCGACCGGTTCATCATCCCCGAACGCGGTGTGCCCGAAGCCCAGCGTCGCCAAAATGCCCTGTGGATTATGCCCACCACCGATGAACGGTTGACGCTGGTAACCTGTTACCCGCACACCGACAACAGCCATCGAGTGATTGTAATTGCCAAACCGGCAGCCATGCCCACAATGGCGCAAACACTGCCGTAACCCTCTTGCTTTGAACTTATTGAAACTTTTTGTGTGTTTGAAATTCAGCCACGAATTTTCACAAATTTCACAGATTTTAAATGTCATTCCGGAATTTCCTGCATGGAAATATCCGGTATCCATAGCAAAACATCGTGGATTCCCGCTTTCGCGGGAATGACATTATAAAAATTGCCGATGATTTTTGTAATTTCGACACACTTTTCAAAAGTTTCATTTAGTTCTGCTCATATTACACAGATGCGGAGGGTAAGGGCGGCTCGACGAGTCGCCCCTACGGATTTTGGCATTATTTCCACGCTGCAGCGTGCCCCCACATATTTGTTTCTGATACAATTGTTCAGCGTGCAGTGGTATCTTGCCAATTTCATCCTTCGATACGCCCTGCGGGCTACTCAGGATGAAATCGGCAGGGAAAAAACACATCCCGAATAGGCTCCTACAAATTATCCTGATTCACCACGCCCACATACGGCAAGTTGCGATACCGCTCGTCCAAATCCAACCCGTAACCGAACACAAACTCATCTTCAATGTCGAAACCGACATAATCCACCGGAATATCCACCGTGCGGCGCTGCCATTTGTTCAGCAGTGTGCAAATTTTCAAACTGGCGGGTTTTCTCGGCTCCAGCAGTTGAATCAGGTAGTTGAGTGTCGCCCCCGAATCGATAATATCTTCCACAATCAAAATATGTTTGTTTTCAATCGGTTCATCCAAATCTTTAACAATCCGCACCACACCGGTACTCTCTCGCACGCCGCGCCCGTAACTGGATACCGCCATAAAATCAATCTCGTGCGGAATGGAAATGTGGCGCATCAAATCGGTTAAAAAGAGCACACCGCCTTTCAGCACGCACAGCAGCAACAAATTTTTACCAGCATAATCGCGAGAAATTGTTTCGCCCAGTTCGGCAATGCGGGCTTGCAACTGGTTTTCAGTCAACAATACCCGCTCGAGATATTTGTCGGCGTCCACAGTCATTGCTCATCTCCTTCGCTCCGTATGTAAAAAAGAGAGGCAGAAATTCTGCCTCTCTTTATTTTACCGCAATGCCTTTAACTGGCAAGAAAATCATCTATTGCTTTTTTGCTGATGCGATACTGCGAGCCGATTTTTTTCGCTTTCAAATCACCGGCTTGAATCATAGCGATGATGTCTTCTACCGCGACTTTCAGGTATTCCGCCGCTTCGATGGTGGTCATCACTTCTGGCACGGCTTTGGGCGCGTTTTGCTGCTGTTGCTGCCCCTGTTGCTGACCGCCGCCCATAATGCCCGACATCATCTGCGCCATACCGGCGCCCATCCCCATACCGGCGCCCAAACCGACGCCCGCGCCGGTCATACCACCACCGCCGCCGCCCTGCGATGATTTTTCGATGGTTTCCAGCGCTTTCAGTTGCATATAGGTTTGTGTGTCGAGCAAGCCCATCGTTTTCAGTTTGTCGGCAGAAGTTTCCAGCGGCGCCAGCCCGCCGATGGTGATGTTTTTCAGCGTCAGCCCCAGCGCGGCAAACTGGTCTTGCGCCTTCACTTCAATTGCCGCCGCCATTTCGTCCAGCAGGCTTTGCGCTTTCATCAGCGAACCGGGATTCACTTCGGCGAACCAGTCGGTGGCGGCT
>JALVZI010000490.1 GCA_027022125.1 Anaerolineae bacterium
GTGGATTCCCGCTTTCGCGGGAATGACATTTAAAAAATTGCCGATGGTTTCTGTAATTTTGGCACACTTTTCAAAAGTTTCATTTAGTTCATAGTCAAATGTTCGTTTTACGTTTCACAAAAAACTAAAAACTGACAACTGACAACTATTTTCACATCATCGCCGGGCGGGTGTCACCCATCATCGAAAGGTAAAGCATATGGGTGATAATCAGATGCCCGTCTTCAATTTGCGCCATCGAATCGGTGGGGACGATGATGCTCACATTTGCCAGTGCTTTCATTTTTCCGCCATCGCGCCCGCCGAGCGCCACCACGGTGACGCCGTTTTCACGCGCCCATTCCATCGCTTTGATGACGTTGGCGGAATTGCCGCTGCCGCTGAACCCGACCAGCACATCGCCGGGTTGCGCCAGTGGTTTCAATTGCTCCACAAAAATGCGACTATAATCCCAATCGTTGGCAATCGCCATAATGATGGGCATATTGTCGGTCAGCGCGACACATTTTACGCGCGGTTTGCCTTCCTGAATGGTGTTTTTGATGATGTCGTTGGCGAAATGCGATGCCGTCGCGCCGCTGCCGCCGTTGCCAATGAGAAAGATGGTGTTGCCGTTGGCGCGGGCGCGATTCAATACCTGCACGGCGGCGTCAATATCTTCCACCGGCATTTTCCGCATAATTTCAATTGTTTCCGTCAAATAGGTTTTTATCAATTTCACCCTGAACTCCCGTTTTTACTGTTGGGCGGTTTCGTGTCGCCATTGTTTGATGGTTTCCCACGCATCTTCGGGGTCTTTTCCCATTACCCACAGCAGCGCGTAAATTTGTCCCTGAATGTTCGCCAGCATAATTTCATCGTGTTGGTAAAATGCCAGTTTCTCTTTGAGAAGGTTTAACATAAAACTGATTTCTTCCATTTGCTTCATTGGTCACACTCCTCATTGAACCCGTTTTTGGCGCGGATAGTGCGTGCCGTCACCCAACTTGCGGCGATGAGTGCGCCACTCATATCGATGGCGACATCCAGCGCTTGCCCGTGCCGTCCGGCGACGAATGTTTGATGCCACTCGTCACTGATAGCGTACACGAAAGTGAGCGCGAGGGCAAGCAGAATGGTGCGGTATGCGGGGGGCTGGTCGGCGCGGAGGGCATTGAGCCATAACAGAAACAGAATGCCGTAAGCGGTGGCGTGCGCCGATTTTTTCACGACCAAATCGAGCCACGATTTGGGAAACGCGGGCAGGCTGGGCTGGTTGGAAAAGAAAAATATCAGCACCAGCCAAATGATGAGCGCCAGCCAGCGGAAAAGGGTCGGGTGGCGGGAAATGGGTTTAATCATGGTTGATTAGTTATTGGAGATTGGTGATTCGCTCACTCGCTGAATCGCTGAATCGTATTGCGTATTTCGTGATGCGTGAAACGTGATGCGTGATGCGGGAAACGTGATGCGTGATGCGTGAAACGTGACTTGGGACTTGAAACTTGGGACTTGGGATTGATTGCAACCCTGCTACCTTGCTACCCTGCAACCTTGAACTTTGAACTTGAAACCTGATTTGCCCATTCGCAAATTTGCAGATTCGCTCATTCAATATACGCCGCTTCCACCGTTTCAACCAATTTCTGCCAACTGAACCGCGTCTGAACATCCTGCACGGCGGCGGTTCCCAGCATTGATTGCAGCGATTCGTTATTCAGCACGGTGACAACCATCTCCGCCATCGCCGCCGCATCGCCGGGGGGAACCAGCAGCCCGGTGTATCGCTGGCGGATGTATTCTGCATTTTGACCGACATTACCGGCAACCACCGGCACGCCCGCTGCCAGCAGGTCGAGCAGTTTTACCGAGCATTTGGTGCGGTTGATGGGCGTGTCATCATAAGGATGGACGGCGACATTCGCGGCGGCAAAATAGCCGCTCAATGCCGCAGGTTCCACCCAGCCCGCAAAAATGACGCGATTTTCCAGTGCCGTGCCGCGAATCATTTCCGCCAGCGTTTCTTCCTCCCCGAACAATCCCTCGCCGACAATCAGCCAGCGCGTTTCGGGCATTCGGCGGTGAACCCGATGCATCACGTCCAGCAAAAAAGGAAGTTTGAACTCCACAAATCGGGTGTACAGCAGCACAATCGGAAAACCG
>JALVZI010000491.1 GCA_027022125.1 Anaerolineae bacterium
CTTTCGGGGATGTGGTCGATTCAAACGGAAAAATCATCGCCGGCGCGCGGAAGCCGGACGGTTCGCCGGGGTTTGCCGACACGATGGCACATCTGCACGGCGATTTGGCGGGCACGATGCTCGCTTTCGGGCAGAATACCACACTGGCGGTCGTTGCCACCGATGCCGCGCTGACCAAATCCGCCGCTGCGAAAATGGCGCAAATGGCGCATGACGGGCTGGCGCGCACCATCCGCCCCATTCACACTATGCTCGATGGCGATACCATTTTCGCGCTGGGCACGGGGAAAACGGGCGTTTCCGCCGATGTGAGCGTGCTCGGCGCGGTGGCGGCAGAGGTGCTCGCCGAGGCGGTGTGGGATGCGGCGGGGCAGTGAACCTGAACCTCAAAACCGGTACAGCAACAGCGGAATCTCCATTTCTTGCGGGGAGAGTCCGCCGTGATGCCCGCGGAACTTCATTTCGAACCGGTCTTTTTCGTACCACCACACCGTTTGATTTTCATACGGCAGGATGACCAAATTGCCCACCCGCGCCATAAACGTGCGCGATGGCGGCTTTGCGCCGAAATATCCGGCGGCAATCAAATCGGCGGTTTTGGCCACATCCGCTGCCCCCGATAGCCCTTGCTGCAAAAATTCCCGCGCTTCATCCAGCATTTCTTCTTTTATATACAAAAACATATCGCGCGGCGAACCGGCGGGAACCAGCAGTTCATGCCCCCCGTTCCGTCTGATGAACCGCTCGATGCCCGCAAAACGGGGGTCGCGGTTCAGATAGACGGTCGTTTCGGGGTTGACCGCCATTTGCCCGTGGTCGGCAGTCACCATCAGCAGGGTATTTTTTAATTTTCCATCCAGTGGCGCGGCAAACAGTCGTTCCAGCGCGATGAAAAAGGTGTCAATTTCGGCGGCAACCTGCGGCGAATCGGGACCATATTCGTGGCACACCGAGTCAATCTGCGGGAAATACATAAAAAAGTAACTCGGTGCGGTGGCATGCTCAATCAGCGTGCGCATATTCACCAGCGATTCGGAAAACGTGCCATACGGATGCGTTTTCGCCCCGCGAAAAACCACATCGGAATAGGTGGACGGGGTATACTCCCGATATTGGAAGATGTGAGATTCTATGCCCATTTCATTCAAATCGAAATAGATTGTCTGCGCAGGCAAAACAGTGCGCGGGTCGATGCCGGTGGGCAAAAGTGTGTCGCGTTCTTTTGTGCCGTAAAACGAAAAAAGGAGCGGGGCAATGATGGCATCGAGTTTCGGCTCGTAATATTGCCACTCGAACACCCCGCTCTGCGCGGGGGGCAATCCGGTGTGGATGGCGGTGACGTGCGCGGCGGTGGTAGACGGAAACTGTGCGGTGAGTTTCAGCGCCGCGCCGGGGGCATTTTCGGCAAAACGGCGCAGAAAGGGGTACTCGGTGCGGTGGCGGTCGAAGAACGACCAACCGAACGCATCCACAAAAAGAAAGATGACGGTATCGTACCGGCGCAAAAATTCGGCGGGGAAGGCGGTCAGCGGCGGCGGGGAATCGGTTTTCCCCAGCAGATATTTGACGGTTGCCGGAATATCGGCAAAACAGCGTTCATTGTATTTTGGTTTGATGAATTGCGGGTTCAGCATACGTGGCTCCTTTTAAATGTTAGGACTTACGCAGGTGGAAGATTTCAGCCACGAATTTCCACAGATTACACGAATTAGCGGACAAAAATTGTAATTATACCAGGTGTGATTGTATTTTGAATAATCGTCCCGGTACCGTAGGGGCGAAGCGGCGCTTCGCCCCTACAAAAACACGATGAAAACAAAGGGATGGTTATTCACCTTAAATTAGTGAAATTCGTGACAATTCGTGGCTAATTTTTATTTGTTGGTCAAAATGCGTAAGTCCTAAAATGTATAGAGATGATACCGATGCTGTTCGGTGTTGGCAAAAACCGGAAAAAATCTTGCCCAAATGCCAAAATTATAGTTGACGCAAACGTCAATTCAGCTTAAAATATACATTAAGTTTCAGAAACACAATTTTTATTTGCTTCACCAAAGGAAGGTGAAAACATATATGCAAGCAAATACCAACGGTGTTTTCGCTGTTTTGGTGTGCGTACCGATGGTGGAGCGCAAAAGTATCACGCATGTGGAAAGGAGGACGCCTCAAATAGAGTTTTCCGCTGATGCACAAGTTCAACCATTTGATTTTCTAAAAACCCAATTTTAAAGGAGGTATTTTATGAAAAAGTTGTTTGCACTCACCCTAATTGCGGTTTTGCTGCTGACAATTGTGCCGATGACCGCTCTGGCACAGGGACCCGAATGCCAAGATGTTGTCACCATCCAAAAAGATGACTGGCTGAGTAAACTGGCAGACAAGTATTTCGGCGATATTTTTGCGTGGCCCGCCATTATGGCTATCCACAACCAAGCCGCAGAAGCCAACCCCGACAAATTCCCCAATAAGATTATGAACGCTGACGTGATTGAAGTGGGCTGGAACATCTGCATTCCCACCGCTGATGAAGCCGATGCTTTCTTGGCGAAATGGGACCCCAACAAACCGGAAATGCTGTATGCTAGCGGCGCATCCGGTCAGTTGGTGGTTGGCAGTTGGTGGACTGCCGGCGGTGAAGCCGACGGACTCGCCGCGATGTTCGACATTTATCGCAAAATGTACCCCGGCGTGGAAATTGTAAATGCGACCGTCGCCGGTGGCGCAGGCACCAACTTTAAAGCCGTGCTGGCAACTCGTCTCATCGGCGGCGATCCTCCCGACACATTCCAGTTGCACGCCGGTTTGGAAGTTGCCACTTACAGCCCGGAACAATATCTGCAACCGGTGGATGACATTTACGCTTCCGAAGGGTTGAACGATGTGTTCCCGCCCGACCTGCTGGCGCTGTTGAAATATAAAGACCACTTCTGGGGCGTGCCCGCCAACATTCACCGCTCGAATGTGCTGTGGTACAACAAATCGGTATTTGAAGCCAACGGTTTGACCCCGCCCACCAATTATGACGAATTTGTGACGGTGGCAGAAGCACTGAAAGCCGCCGGTATCCAACCGTTTGTCATCGGCACCAAAGGCGGCTGGGAAGCCGGTCATGTATTTGAAAGCGTGCTGCTGGCGAAACTCGGTCCCGATGACTACAAAGGGCTGTGGGACGGCACCACCGATTGGATGGACCCGCGAGTCACCGATGCGCTGGAAACCTTCAAAATGATGATGACCTATGCCAACCCCGACCACCCGGCAATGACATGGGACGGCGCGGGTGAATATCTGATTAGCGGCAAAGGCGGCATGATGATTATGGGCGACTGGACTGACGGCTGGTTCACCAGTAAAGACTTTACCAATTACGGTTGGGCGCCATCACCCGGCACGCAGGGAACCTTCATCGCGCTGTCCGACAGTTTCGCACTGCCGAAAGACGCTCCCGACAAAGAGAACGCCATCAACTGGCTGAAAGTGGTCGGTTCAAAAGAAGGGCAAGAAGCCTTCAACCCGAAAAAAGGTTCAATTTGCGCCCGCACCGACTGCGACCCGGCTTTGTTCAACGAATACCTGCAATCGGCAATGGTTGACTGGAGCCAAGACAATATCGTACCGAGCGTGGTTCACGGTGCGGCGGCTGTTGAAAGTTGGGCGAATGACTACAAAGACGCAATTACCCTGTTTGTAACCTCCGGGGATGTGGCAGGGACACAAGCACAACTGCAGCAAGCGTGTGTAGATGCCGGCGTTTGTCAATAATTGTCATTGAACAACAGAAGCGGTTGAACAATCGCATCTGAAATAAAAACGGTCAGTCAGCGCATTTCGGTGACGCTGGCTGACCGTTTGCCAATACGGAGGTAACTATGCGACGTGTGTCGTGGGAACGCATTACTGCCGTTCTGCTCGTCTCGCCATCGGTGCTGGCAATTGCCATTTTTGTGTATGGCTTCATCGGTTTCACCGGCTTCGCCTCGCTCACAAAATGGGATAGCCTGCTGCCGGATTTCTCGCTGGTGGGGCTGACCAACTACCAAAAATTATTCGCCAACCAGCGTTTCCAAATTGACCTGCGAAACACGGTGTCATTCACCATCCTTTTCTTGATTTCGTGTTTGATTATCGGCTTCTTTTTGGCTTTTCTGCTCGACCAGCGCGTTCGCGGCGAAGATATTTTCCGCAGCATTTATCTTTTCCCGATGGCAATTTCGTTTATTGTGACCGGTGTGGTGTGGCGCTGGCTGCTGAATCCCGGCAGTGATGAACTGGGCGCAACCGGTATCAACCTGCTGTTTGAAAAAATGGGGCTGGGTTTTTTGAAATGGGGCTGGTTTACCGACCCGGTGGTGTGGCACATACCGCCGGATAGTGCCGTGGGGCACGCGCTGACTGCCATTGGATTGGGCGGGCTGGCATCAACCAAAGTTGGCATTTCGGCGGGGGTGGTGTCGCTGGTGCTGGCGGCAACATGGCAAATGTCGGGCTACACCATGGCGATGTATCTCGCCGGGTTGCGCAGCATCCCGGAAGAATTGCGCGAAGCCGCACGGGTAGACGGGGCATCGGAATGGCAAATTCTGCGACAAATTATCATCCCGCTGCTGAAACCGATTACACTCAGTGTGGTCATCATTTTGGGGCACATCTCGCTGAAAATTTATGACTTGGTCGTTTCGATGACCGGTCCCGGCATCGGCTTTTCCACCGATGTGCCGGCATATTATATGTGGGATACCACCTTCCGCAGCAGTCACTTCGCGCGCGGCTCTGCCATTGCGATGATACTGCTGATTATGGTTGCCGTGCTGATTGTGCCGTATCTCATTTGGTCAACCAGAACGGAGGCGGAGTTATGAGCAGACAAGTCAGTGGTGCAACCTATGTTCCGCGCTGGCAGCGCGCGCTGTTATACCTTATTTTGATATTTTTCGCGCTATTTTATTTAATGCCCATCTATCTGCTGGTCATCACCAGCCTGAAAAGTTACGCGCAAGTTAGTTTGGCAACGATGTGGCATTTGCCCACCGCATTCAGTTTAGCCAGTTTCCACGATGCGTGGTTCGGGGTGGGCGGCACGCGCGGGTTGGGCGTTAATTTTATGAACAGCGTCTATCTGGCAATTCCCGCCACCATCATTTCGGCGACGCTGGGGTCAATTAACGGCTATATTCTCACCAAATGGAAATTCAAAGGGTCAGATACCCTTTTCCCGCTGTTGCTGTTCGGTATGTTCATCCCGTACCAAAGTATTCTCATCCCGCTGGTGCAGGTACTCAGCAAAATTCCGTGGTTCGGCGGGCAGCATTTGTACGGCACGATTCCCGGCTTGATTTTTGTGCATGTGGTGTACGGCATTCCCATCACCACCCTGATTTTCCGAAACTATTATGCCGCCATCCCCAACGAGTTGGTGGAAGCGTCGCGCATTGACGGGGCGAATATCTTCGGGGTGTACCGCTATATTCTCTTCCCGCTGTCGCTGCCGGGATTTGTGGTGGTGATGATTTGGCAGTTCACATCAGTGTGGAACGACTTTTTGTTCGCCGTGACCGTCACCAGCAGCCCCGATGTGCAACCGGTGACCGTCGGGCTGAACAATTTGGCGGGGAGTTACATCGTTCAATGGAACGTGCAGATGGCGGGCGCGCTGATGGCGGCACTGCCCACCCTGCTGGTATATATCATTTTGGGGCGATTCTTCATGCGCGGCTTGCTCGCCGGTTCGCTGAAAGGGTAACGCAAGGGCACGCTGCCGCGTGCCCTTTCTGATTTTCCAGAAAAATGATACCAAACCCGGACTTTCGCCAAAACTCAAACCGCTTTCAGTGAATATTTTTTTGCTTTCAACTTGAGTTTCTGCTATTATTGCCACTCGACAGGCAGCCAAAAGCATTTCCCACCGGCTGGAAAAATCCATTTTATGAAAGGAGCGCTATGGCAAATACACCCGTTCGGTTAACGAGCATGAGCAACTGCGCCGGTTGAGCCAGTAAACTGGATCCAGAGATCCTGGCGCAGGTTCTGCAGCCACTCGAACAATTGCAAAAGAATAGTCATCCAGATGCGCTGCTGGTGGGACTGGGAAAAGCGGATGACGCTGCCATTTACAAACTGAATGACAAACAAGCGGTGATAACCACCACCGATTTTTTCACGCCGGTGGTGGACGACCCGTATGATTATGGCGCCATCGCGGCGGCAAACTCGATGAGTGATGTGTACGCGATGGGCGGCGAAGTGCTGTTCGCGCTGAACGTTGCCGCGTTTCCGCCCAAACTCAGCACCGATATTCTCTCCGACATTATTCGCGGCGGAGCAGAAAAGGTGATGGAAGCGGGCGCGGTTATCGCCGGCGGACACAGCATTCAAGACGAAGAGCCGAAATACGGCTTGGTGGTGGTGGGAATGGTTCACCCCGACAAGATTTTCATCAAAGGGGGCGCCAAACCCGGCGATAAACTGGTGTTGAGCAAACCCATCGGCACGGGAACCATCAGTACCGCGCTGAAACAGGGCAAAGCCGACGAAAAACACACCATCCCGATGGTTGAGTCGATGAAACGGCTGAACCGATTCGCCGCCAAAGCCGCTCAAGAGGTCGGCGGCATAAAAGCCGTCACCGATGTAACCGGCTTCGGCTTGCTGGGGCACGGTATGGAAATGGCAGACGCCAGCGGCGTCGGTTTCCGCATCAGTTTCAGTCAAATTCCACTGTTGGATGGCGCGACAGAATACGCAGATAAATTTCTCTTTCCCGGCGGTACCAGCGCAAACAGACTATTCAATCAGGAAAAAGTAACGTTCGACCCGAAACTCACCGAAGCACAACAAATGCTTATTTGGGATGCCCAAACATCGGGCGGGCTGCTGCTGGCAGTTCCCCCCGAAAAACTGGACGCATACCAACAAGCCTGTCAAAAATACAATCAGCCGGTGTGGGTTATTGGCGAGGTGGAAGACGGTTCGGGCATTACAGTAACACTTTAAAAGGGGTTCGGCGTGCGACGCAGCGACGGTTTTACCGGCACACTCATCATCATTTTATTGGGAACATCATTTCTCATCGGGGGTATGCTGGGTGGACTGTTTGGCGGCGGTCTCATTTTATGGGCGACTGCCCCCCAACGCGCAGCGGCGCACGCCACCCCAACCCCACTTCCCACCGAAACACCCACAC
>JALVZI010000492.1 GCA_027022125.1 Anaerolineae bacterium
GCTTTTTGGCGTTCCTCATTCACTTTTGCCAGACGTTCCGGCGTGCAGAAACAGCGGTAAACGTGTCCGGCAACACGATACTTTGTAGAATTTCAAGCGGAACAATAAACTATGGCTCCTGAACGTGTAACCATCAAAGGCACCAGCAACGGCATCGTTATCACCATCGGCGCGGGAAGTTGGCAGACAATTCTGCAACATCTGGCGCGAAAATTGGAACAGCGCGCCTCTTTTTTCAAAGGCGGGCGCGCCGCAGTGGCAGTCGGCGAGCGGCTTTTAAATGAAGAAGAATTGGAAGCGCTCGGCACACTGCTGGCAGAACATCAAATGACGCTGTGGGCAGTGTACAGCGACGCCGCCGAAACCCAATCTGCCGCCAAAGCGTTGGGGTTGGAAATCGAAACGCCGCGCCCGACAGCAACTGCCGCGCGTGCGCCATCCGCCCGCCCCACCGACAGCGTCACCACCATTCGGCGCACGCTGCGTTCCGGGCAAACCGTCGAAACACTGGGCAATGTGGTCGTCATCGGCGATGTGAATCCCGGTGCGGTCATCAAAGCGGGCGGATATGTCATCATTTGGGGATATTTGCGCGGCACGGTGTATGCCGGTGCTGTCTCGCCGGAAGATGCGTTTGTCGCCGCGCTGGAATTGAAGCCCGTCCAACTCATCATCGGCAGTGCCATTGCCCGTGCGCCGGCAGACGACCGGCGGCGAACCGTGATACCGGAAATAGCCTTTGTGCAGGATGGGCAAATCGTCGCCGAGGCGTGGCACAGAAAGTAATTGAAGTTCAATGTTCAATGTTCAATGTTTCAAGTTTCGGTTCCAAGTCCAAAGTTGCAAGGTAGCAGGGTTGCAGGGTTGCAGATTTCACGCCTCACGTTTCACGCATCACGCAATACATTTACCGAAGATAGTCAGACTGTGCACCGTACAGTTACAAAAAACAGGTAAAAGGGAAAAGATATGGCAGGCAAAGTTGTAACAATCACCTCAGGAAAAGGCGGTGTGGGCAAAACAACCACCACTGCAAATTTAAGTGCTGCGTTGGCAATCGGCGGCAAAAAAGTTGTCGCCATTGACGCCGACATCGGTTTGCGGAATTTGGATGTGGTGATGGGTCTGGAAAACCGCATCGTTTACGATTTGGTGGATGTGGTGGAAGGCACGTGCCGCCTGAAACAGGCGCTCATCCGCGATAAACGGGTGGAAGGGTTGTATCTCATCCCCGCCGCCCAAACCCGCGATAAAACCGCCGTCAGCCCGGAAGATATGGTGGCGCTGTGCAACGACCTGCGACAGGAATTCGATTTTATTCTGGTGGACTCGCCCGCCGGTATTGAACAGGGCTTCAAAAATGCGATGGCGCCCGCCGACCGTGTGCTCATCGTTACCACCCCGGAAATTTCCGCCGTGCGCGATGCCGACCGCATCATCGGCTTGCTGGAAGCAGCGGGCAAAGGTCCCGGCGAACTCATCATCAACCGCCTGCGCGCCGATATGGTTCAGCGCGGCGATATGCTCGACATCAGTGATGTGGTGGATGTGCTGGCAATCAAACTCATCGGTGTCATCCCCGATGACGAAGCCATCATCATCTCCACCAACAAAGGTGTACCGGTTATTTTTGAAAATAACAGCACTTCCAGCCAAGCCTTTAAAAATATCTCGCGGCGGCTGAACGGCGAAGATGTGCCATTCCTCAATCTGCAACCGGAGGTATCTTTCTTCCAAAAATTGGCTCGGTTCTGGAGTGGAAATTAACTTGCTATCCGTAGTACCTCTATCCCGATTGACGGATGGCGCAATTGCGGGTATAATGTATATTATGTAATGTGTCGTTTCGTGCATCATTTGTATTTTTTAGGTGATTCTGATGGGATTTTTCAATAAAATGTTCGGGTCGGGTAACAAAAGCGGTAATGTAGCCAAAGAGCGTTTGCAGGTTGTGCTGGTTCACGATAGAATAAAACTGCCTCCGCACGTGATGGAACAATTGCGTGCAGAATTGGCGGCGGTTATTTCAAAATATGTGGACGTTGACCCTGCCGGCATTGACATTTCGCTATCCAAACAGGCGCGCCAGAGTCGGCTCGTCGCAGATGTACCGCTTACCGGCGCGAAATC
>JALVZI010000493.1 GCA_027022125.1 Anaerolineae bacterium
GCTTGGGTGGGATGACTGAATGGCAGCGGCGGCGGCGCAACCGGACGCACCGGCACGGGCGGCACACCGCGGCTGGCAGTTGGCTGCTGCGGCGCGCGGATGGCGGGTTGAGGCTTGCTGTTGCGGATGATGTCCATCGTTTCTACCAGCCGATCGCTCATCACGCGGTTCAGCACAGCCGAAAGATTCGGATTTTGGTAAACCAGTTCATCGAAATCGGCTTTGGGCAACACCCAGATGTCCACATCGGTTTGGGCGCGGGCGGTGGTGGCGTGCGGTCTGCCGGAAAGCAGCGCGGTTTCGCCCAGAAAATCGCCGGTGCTCAGCACGGGCAGTGGCACAACACCGGCGGGGGTGGACGTGAATCGCTCCACATACCCGTTTTCGATGAAATAGAGTTCATCGCCGGGTTGACCTTCCTGATAAATTAAATCGCCGGTATTGAAACGGCGGGCGTGCAACCGCGCCGAAATTTCATCCAATTGACGGCGTGAAAGCCCGCCCATCACCGCCAATTTTCGCAGATGTTTTTCGATGAATTGATTGTCGGCAGCGCTGAGATGGTCGCGCAATGCCTGGCTCAATGCCACACTCAATTGTGGATGCTTGACCAGCAGCGCATCGAAATCGGTGCGATAGAGCGCCCACAGGTTCACATCGGTGACGGCGTGCGCCGTTTCGGTGCGACTTTTGCCGGTCATCAGCGCCATTTCGCCGAAGAAATCTCCCGTACCGGCGCGCAGCAGCAGGCTGTTTGCGTCGTCGGTCAAATCCACCTGCCCCGATTCGATGATGAACAGCGCATCGCCGGGGTCGCCGATTTGATAGACGGCTTGCCCGGCGGGAATGTGGCGCAGCATCAGGTATCCGGCGCAATCTGCCAGCGCATCATCGGGTAATGTGCCGAAGAGCGGAATTTGCCGCAAAATTTCGATGGCGGTTTGCTGCTCGCGGCGGCTCAATTTGGCGGTGATGGTGCGGCTGAGCGTGGCTTTGATGTCGGGATGCGCGGCGGTGATTTCCGAGAAATCTTCCGGCGCGAGATGCCACACGGTGGTGGGCTGGGCGGTCTGGGCGGTTTCGGGATGCGGTTTGCCCGCCAGCACTGCCATTTCGCCGAAAACCGTCCCCGCGCCGAGTTCGCTGTAATCGTCATCGGTTTCGCCGATGAGCCGCACCGTGCCGCTTTCGATGAGATACATCCCGCTGGCGGCATCGCCATCGCGGAAGATGGCGTGGTCGGCGGGGTATTCTTTGGCAACCAGTCGCGCGGCAATTTGCCGCCGTTCGGCAGCGGACAGCACCTTCATAAAAGGGCTGTTGCCCAGTTGCTCTGCCAGATACTCGGTCATTTGCACAATCGGCGAGCCGAGCGCGCGGCTGAGGCTCAACCCCAATTGAGGGTTGTTCCGAATGAGTGATTCGAGCGCGTCGGTATCCAGCACCGCCACGGTTACTTCCGAAGCGGCGGTCGCGGTGACAGAGCGGGCAATGCCCTGAAAGAAATCGGCTTCGCCCAGCAGGCTACCCGGACCTAAATTGGCAAGCGTTGTTTTGGCATCGGTTGAGAGACTGATGCGTCCCGCTTCGATGATGTACAGGGCATCGGCAGGGACGCCTTTGGAGAAAATTATTTCGCCCCGCGCATAAGTTTCCGATTTGAGCTCTCGGTTAATGGCGCGGCGTTCTTTGCTTTCCAGTTCAGCAAAGAAGGGAATTGAATTCAATTGCTCGTCTTTCAATGTCCACCTTCTTTCACGCTTTTTTGTTTTGGCTACATAGGTGATTTCGCGTATAGCCGATTAAAAGTTTACGCATGATGCGAAGTTTGGCAAATATTGGGGGTAAATTGTTGGCTGCGGTCAGGGGGTTTGCTGAAAAACCAACTGCCACGATGGCACAATGCTTTCGGGCAGATTGGTGCACTGCACCGTCGAAATGTTGATGTCGCGGGCGTCATCACCGGGGAAATCGGGCAGTTTGACGGTGTATGTGCGGTTGACCGCCATTGTGAAATCGGCATAACCGGGATTTTCTACCGATTTGAAGCCGGTGTACAGCGTATTTTCGCCGCCAGCCCACGAAACGACCACTTTTACCCCCGGCACGCCGTCGCCATTGGCACTGCG
>JALVZI010000494.1:0-1726 GCA_027022125.1 Anaerolineae bacterium
GCTTTCGATGCGGACGGCAATCCCACCAAAGCGGCGCAGGGCTTCGCGCGCGGCAAAGGCGTTGACCCCGCCGAGTTGATTCGGAAAGATGTGAAAGGCACGGAATACGTTTTCGCCGTGAAACACGTTTCCGGTCGCCCGGCCGCCGACGTGCTGGCGGAAAATCTACCCGCGCTGCTGAAAAAAATCACCTTTCCGCGCAGTATGCGCTGGCTGGCAAGCGCGCAATTCGGCAAAAACGTGGCGTCCACCGCGTATAGCCGCCCCATCCGCTGGATTGTGGCGCTGCTCGGCGCGGATGTCGTCCCGTTCAGTTTCGCCGGTGTGAACAGCGGGCGCGTCAGTCGCGGTTTGCGCCCCGAAGGCTCGCCCGAAATGCCCATCGCCGATGCCAAATCGTACCGCCAAACGCTGGCAGACCGGCGCATTATTTTGGATGTGGCAGACCGCCGCGCGGAAATCGCCCGCCAAATTGAAGCCGTCGCCGCGCAGGTGGGCGGTCATCCTTTAAATGATGAGCATCTGCTGGCGGAAGTGACTCATCTGGTGGAACAGCCGACCGCCTTTTTGGGCAATTTCGACCCCGCCCATCTGGAAATTCCCGCGCCGGTGCTCATCACCGTCATGAAAAAACATCAGCGATATTTCCCCGTGCTGGATGCGGACGGCAAATTGATGCCCCATTTTATCGCCGTGCGGAACGGCGGCAGCGAGCATTTGGACAGTGTGCGCGCCGGAAATGAAGGCGTGCTGATTGCCCGTTTCGCCGATGCGGCATTCTTTTTCAAAGCCGACAGCGCGAAATCGCTGGAAGAATTTTTGCCGCGATTGGATACACTCACTTTTCAGGAAAAACTCGGCTCGATGCTGGACAAAACCCGGCGGCTCGAATCGCTGGCACCGCAGGTGGCGGAAATGCTCACCCTTTCTGCCGCCGACATCAAAACGGTGGAGCGCGCGGCGCACCTATGCAAAGCCGACCTCGCCACCCAAATGGTGGTCGAACTGACCAGTTTGCAGGGGCAGATGGGCTATGAATATGCCAAACTTTCCGGCGAACCGGAGGCGGTGGCGGTCGCCATCCGCGAGCATTATCTGCCCGCCGGGGCAGGGGATGCGCTCCCCGAAACGCCCGCCGGTATCGCGCTGGGGCTGGCGAATCGGCTGGATAGCCTGATGGGGCTGGCGGCGGTCGGACTGCTGCCCACCGGCAATAAAGACCCCTTCGCCCTGCGCCGTGAAGTGTTGGGGCTGGTGACCATTCTGCTGGAAAAAGGGATTGATTTTTCGGTGCGCGCCGGACTGGAACGCGCGGCGAAACTGCAACCGGTGGATGTGACTGCCGCAATGGTGGATGAAACGGCGGCGTTCATCACTCGGCGGCTGGAAGGGCTGCTTCGCGAGCGCGGTTTCGCGCACGATGTGGTTTCGGCGGTGCTGGCGGAACGGGGCGACAATCCTGCTGCGGCGCTGTCGGCGGCGCAAGATTTGGCGGCAGCCGTTGCTGCGGAGGATTGGGAGTCGGTGCTGGATGCGTATGCCCGCTGCGTGCGGATTGTCCGCAAGTTGGATGAGCGATACACCCTGCAACCCGCCGCGCTGAAAGAACCCGCCGAGCAGGCGCTGTATGCCGCGCTGGAACGCGCCCGCGCCGGTTTGTCGCCGGCGTCGCCGCTGTCGGCGGTGGTGGCTGCCATTCGCCGCGAGTTGGTCGCGCCCATCAACA
>JALVZI010000494.1:1736-2129 GCA_027022125.1 Anaerolineae bacterium
CTGGTAATGGCGGATGATGAAAACGTGCGTGCCAATCGGCTGGCACTGCTGCAAAACATCCGCGATTTAACCAAAGGCTACGCCGACTTCAGCAAGTTGAAAGGCTTTTAGATAGAAATTGGTGATTCGTATTGCGTGAAACGTGATGCGTGATGCGTGATGACTTTGGACTTTAGACTTTAAACTACCGAACCCCGTCCCTGTGGCGGGGCTTTTTTATTGCCACCAACCTGTTCCGAGCCGCACCGCACCGGTGGTATCAGGTTTCAAGTTGAACTGGTTGAAACTTTTTGTGTGACTGAATTTCAGCCACGAATTTCCACAAATTTCACGGATTTTTAATGTCATTCCGGAATTTCCCGCAGGGAAATATCCGGAATCCATAGCGAAACA
>JALVZI010000495.1 GCA_027022125.1 Anaerolineae bacterium
CGAGGGGGCTTCGCCCCCTCGCTCTCTCTCACTCCCCCCTTCCCCTCGGGGAAGGAGGGATACAGGGGGGATGGGGGAAATCTTCAAAAGGCATTTGTTGCCAATAAATCATAATTTTCGTTTTGTCAAATTCTCGACTGCGTAACATCAGTCACTGAGATGAAACAATGAGGTATGCCACCAAACTGAAAATGAACATTCCCAACAAAATGCCGATTGCCAACCAAACCCATGTCATTGTTCACCTCCTGTCCGTTGATAACCCAATAGCCCTCAACTTCTTATCAGCGTATCATATCTCAGATAACAATACCAGACGAAAACCTGATACCAATCTGTCGTTTGCCATACAATTTTGTACGTTTACCCTACAGCGTCTGGTAACCGCCCCTTTCGCGTCAAGCAAACACACCAGTTTTGCGGCACAATGGTAGCATCAATATTGAAAGGTCAATTTACATGAAACGTTTTTTTTCTTTCTCCATATTTTTTGCCGCGATGATAGCCGTCGCCGTCACCGTGAGTTGCGCGCCGCCATCCACCGCATCCACCGCATCCACCGCATCCACCACATCCACAGCGATAGCCCCGCGCCGACCCTTTCCGCAGCATGTAAATTATGCGCCAAACACCATCCGCCCCAACCACCGCCGCCAATCGCAGTTGGATGACGATGTGCGCGATGCCTATGACAACTGGAAAGCCAACTATCTGGATTCGGTGGACGGCGCAAATCCCGCGCAGTACCGCATCATCCACAGTTTGTCAACCCCTGAGCAAACCGTGTCCGAAGGGCAGGGCTACGGCATGGTGATTGTCGCACTGATGGCGGGATACGACCCCGACGCCCGAACTATTTTCGATGGGTTGTGGCGTTTCGCCCGCGCCCACCCCAGCACGGTTGACTCGCGGTTGATGGCATGGAAAATCCCCGAAACAAGCGGCGACACCGACAGCGCCTTCGATGGCGACGCCGATATGGCGTATGCCCTGCTGCTGGCAGACACCCAATGGGGCAGCGACGGCGACATCAATTACGCCGCCGAGGCGCAAACGCTCATCACCGCCATCCGAGAATCGACCATCGGCGCGGACAGCCGCCTGCCCCTGCTCGGCGATTGGGTTCCCACCAGCGACCCGCCATACAACCAATACACTCCCCGCTCCTCCGATTTTATGCCGGCGCATTTCCGCGCTTTTGGCGCATTCACCGGCGACAGCACGTGGAATGCGGTCATCAGCGCCACCCAAACCGCCATCACCCATATGCAAAATACATACAGCCCCGCCACCGGACTTCTGCCCGATTTTATGGTTCCGCTGTCCGACACCGACCACACCCTGCAACCCGCCCCGCCCAACTTTCTGGAAGGTCCGCACGATGGCGAATATGACTATAACGCCGGGCGCGACCCGTGGCGCATCGGCACGGATGCGGTGCTGAACGGCGACCCCGTTTCGATGGTGCAAGCGCAGAAAATGGCAAACTGGATTGTCGGCGCAACGGGCGGAAACGCCGCCGCCATCAAAGCCGGTTATCATCTGGATGGCACACCTTACGGCGACTATTTCACCATCTTTTTCGCCGCGCCCTTCGGGGTGGCGCTGATGACCACCCCCGCCCACCAGCAATTTTTAAACGATGTGTATGATTCCGTTTTCGACACCTATGAAGATTATTATGAAGACAGCGTCACCCTGCTGGCAATGCTGGTGATGACCGGCAATTATTGGCAGCCCGGCAGCAGTGGCACGGCAACCACCACCGATTTCCCTCGTTTGGGCATGTGGTGGCCCAACCCGTGGCAACAATCGCTGGATGATATTGCTCGTTACAGTTGGGTAACGCTCGATGATGATGCCGACACGTTCATCCCATCGCTGAAAACGCGCAACCCGAACCTGCTGGCGCTGAATTCCACCAACGCCTGCGAACTCGATTTCGACCCCGATGCCACCGACCCCGCCGAAAACGCGCAGGTGGCAAACATCCCCGCCGAGTGGTTTTTGACGCAGGTGGGAACCACGCTCACCGCCGATGTGAACGCCACCGACACCGTTTTCCATGTGGCGGAAATGTCCGTCAGCGATGGCGACACCGAGTACCCCCTCTTTGTGGTGGGCGACGCGGTGGTCATCGAAGGCGAGAGCGCGCTGGTCACGGCGGTGGACACGGGCGCAAAAACGCTCACCGTGCAGCGCGGATATATCCGTCCCGCCGAAGAACACAAAACCGGAACCCGCATCGCGGCACATATTTCATTCTGGCCCCATTCGTGGCTGCTCAATTTGAGCACTATGTCGCCCACGGCGACGGTCAGCAGCACCATCGGCGCGGAACGCTGGGGCGATTACAATGCCCGTGTCGGTGCGGCGCTGCTGTCGAACCCCGCTTGGGACGGTTTGCTGATTGACCGCGCCGACCCCAACGAAAGTTGGCTCGTCGGCGGTTCAACCGCCCGCACCATTGACCCCGACCAGTCGAACACCCTGCTCACCGATTACAGCACGTTCGATGCAGCGTGGAATGCCGGTTTGCGGCAGTATGAGTCGCAATTGCGGCAGTTGGTGGGCAGCGACAAACTCATTTTCGTCAATTGGGGGATGAACAATTACGATTTACTGAACGGCAACAATTACGAAGGCTTCCCGCTGGATAACGGCGAATCATATCGCGGCACATGGCATCAAACCGTTTTCGGCAATCTGCCGGATATCGGCGATTATTTTTCGTGGATGGAAAACGCGCAAACGCCGAATATCACCATGGTTGAAACGTATGAAGATGACGGCGCGCCCGATGCCACCGGCGACGGCAGTTACGATAATCCGTGCGATGACCCGAATTTCACACCGAATTACCGCAAAATGCGTTTCGGGCTGACCACTGCCCTGCTGAACGATGGCTATTATGCCTATGAAATCAACACCAACGGGCACGGCGCACTGTGTCTGCTGTGGTTCGATGAATACGACAACGCGGGCGCGGGGCAGGGTTATCTGGGACAACCGCTCGGCGCGGCATACCGCACCGGCAACCCCGCGTTGGGCAGCGATATGCTCTCCGGCGGCGATTTTGAATCGCCGGCAGATTTGGATGCGTGGAATTTGTGGGTGGATACAGGTTATGCCGCCACTGTCACCCGCGATAGCGGCGCGGCGCAGTCGGGTTCTGCTTCGGCAAAAGTGGATGTCACTCAAATGCAGGGCACAGATTGGCAGGTATCGCTCACCTTTGCGCCGGTCAGCGTCATTTCCGGCACCGATTACACCCTGTCATTCTGGGCAAAAGCCGACCGCGACCGCACCATCAGCGCGTGGGCACAGCAATCTGCCGACCCGTGGGAGAGTTATTTCAGCATTGACGCCATCGCGCTGACCACCGATTGGCAGCATTTTGAATTGCCCGTCACTGCCACCGGCAGCGATACCGCCGCCGAATTTTCATTCGGGTTCGGGCAGAGTCTCGGTGCGGTGTGGCTGGATGATGTCCACCTGCAAGCGGGCAACCGCGACATTTGGCGGCGCGATTTCAGCGGCGGTATTTCGCTGGTGAACGCCACCGCCGTCACCCAAACCGTGCCACTCGGCGGCACATTCCGCAAAATTAACGGTACGCAAGACCCGGCGGTTAACGATGGCAGTCTGGTTTCGACAGTGGTCATCCCCCCGCGCGACGGTATCATTTTATTGCGCAACTTCTCGGCGGCAATCTATCTGCCCCTCATCACCCGCAGCAGTTAATTGGTGATTGGTCATTTGTCATTGGTCATTCGTCATTTGTCATTGGTCATTCGCTATTCGCAAATTCGCTCATTCGTGAGACTTTGGACTTGAAACTTGGGACGTGATGCGTGAAACGTGATGCGTGATGCGTGAATTGTTCATCCCCTTGCTTCTTGCTTCCTGCTCCTTGCTTTCGTGATGCGTGAGACTTGCCACCTTGCAACCCTGCTACCCTGCAACCTTAAACTTTGAACAAAAAACTAAAAACCCAATTTGCCCTCTTGCCCGGATGCGATACAATCCAACCATCATTTTTCTGGGACGTGCAAATTTTTATGACCACCCCCGAACGCTATATGACTCGCGCGCTGGAACTGGCGCGCCGAGCTGCCGGTCTCACTAGCCCCAACCCCACCGTTGGGGCGGTTATCGTCAAAAACGGAAAAATCATCGGTGAAGGATACCACCGCGCGGCGGGATTGCCGCACGCCGAAATTGAGGCGCTGCGCATGGCGGGCGAAAATGCATGCGGGGCGACCATGTATGTCACGCTGGAACCGTGCAACCATCACGGCAAAACCCCGCCCTGCACCGAAGCCATCATCGAAGCGGGGATTGCCGCCGTGCATTACGCCATCCCCGACCCGAACCCGCACGTTTCCGGCGGCGGGCATCGCCGCATGGCGGCGGCGGGCATCGAAGTTTCGGCGGGCATCGGCGCGGCGGAAGCCCGACACCAAAACCGATTTTTTCTGCACGCCGTGACCACCGGCAAACCGTACACCATCGCCAAATTTGCCATGAGTCTGGACGGGAAAATCGCCACCCGCACCGGAGACAGTCAATGGATTTCCGGCACGGAGGCGCGGGAAATGGCTCACCGCCTGCGGCAACTGTGTGATGTGATTGCCGTCGGCGCGGAAACGGTGATTGCCGATGACCCGCAACTGACCGTCCGCCTGCCCGATGTGACCCCGGCGCATCCCGTGCGGGTAGTGCTTGACAGCGGCGGGCGCGTGCCACTGTCGGCGAAAATCTTTTCCCCCGATTTACCCGGCAAAACCATCGTTGCCGCCACCGACCGTTTTCCCGCCGAGCGCCGCCGCCGGTTGGACGCGTGCGGCATCGAAACGCTGATTCTGCCGCCCGACCCCGCCGGACGGGTGTCGCTCGCATCGCTGTTGGACGAATTGGGTCGGCGGGGATACAATAGCCTGCAAATTGAAGGGGGCGGCACGGTGCTCGGCGCGTTTTTTGATGGCGGGCTGGTCAACGAAGTTTGGGCGTTCATCGCCCCGCTGGTCATCGGCGGCACAGATGCCCCGACCGCCGTCGGCGGCACGGGTGCGGCGCGGCTTTCAGACGCGCTGCAACTGCGCGATGTCACCGTCATCCGCGTGGGCAGCGATTTTCTGCTGCGGGGATATGCTCCCGGCACGGAGGCGGGTTCCCCATGACAGCCGCCATCTCCCGCCCGGAAGCCATCGCGCTGATGAACGCTACCGGCAGTGACCTGCTGGCGCTGATGCAGCGTGCGTCCGCCCTGCGCGATGCTCATTTTGGCAGAACCGTCACCTATTCGCGTAAAGTGTTCATCCCGCTGACAAATCTTTGCCGCGACAAATGCGCCTATTGCACATTTGCCGTGCCGCCGAGCAGTCCGCGCGCCAAAACACTCACCCCCGATGAAGTGCTCGATATTGCGCGGCGCGGTGCGGCGGCGGGCTGCAAAGAGGCGCTTTTTTCGCTGGGCGAAAAACCGGAAGAGGTGCACCCGCTGGCGCGGGAACATCTGCGCGCGCTGGGATACACCTCCACCCACGATTATCTGCGGGCGATGGCGGAACTGGTTTTGGAAGAAACGGGACTCATTCCGCACATCAATTGCGGGGTGATGACCGCCGCCGAAATTGCCGACCTGCGTCCGGTCAGTGGCAGTATGGGGCTGATGCTGGAAAATATCAGTCCGCGATTGCTGGAGCCGGGCGAAGCGCATTTCGGCTGTGTGGGCAAAACGCCGGCGCTGCGGCTGGCAACGCTGGCGGCGGCGGGGGAATTGCGCGTGCCGTTCACCACCGGCATTCTCATCGGCATCGGCGAAACGGTGGCGGAACGGGTGGACAGTTTGTTTGCCATCGCCGAAATTCAGGCGCAGTACGGGCACATTCAGGAAGTCATCATTCAGAATTTCCGGCGCAAACCGGACATCCGTTTTCGGGAAAAAGCCGAACCGAGCGCACTCGACATGGCGCGCACCATCGCCGTGGCGCGGCTCATTTTGGGCAGCGAAATGAGCATCCAAGCCCCACCGAACCTGACTCCCGAAGCGTATGGCTGGTATCTGCTGGCGGGCATCAACGATTGGGGCGGCGTGTCGCCCGTCACCGCCGACCACATCAACCCGGAAGCGGCGTGGCCCCAAATTGACGCGCTGGCGGCGGTCAGCCGCAATGCGGGGTTCACCCTGCGCGAGCGATTGACCATCTACCCGAAATACCTGCGCCCCGAATTTGTCTCGCCGCGCATTTTGGCTTATGCAATGAGCAATGAACAATGGGCGCGTGAGGCGTGAAACGTGATGAGTGAAACGTGATGAGTGAAACGTGATGAGTGAAACGTGATGAGTGACTGGTGATTGGTGATTAGAGATTGGCGATTTGCTGACCGCTGATTGCTACCCTGCTACCCTGCAACCTTGAACTTTGAACCCTGAACTTTGAACAAAAAACTGACCACTGACCACTGACAACTGATAACCAACCAGAAACCTTAAACCTTGAACTTTGAACCAAAAACTATGAACCTACAAAACGTATCCGCGCCGGTGGGGCGCATTTTGGAAAAAGCACTCGGCGGGCGAGACATTTCGCCGGCAGAAGCCATCACCCTGTTTGAAACGCACGGCGCCGATTTTCTGGTGCTCATTGCCGCCGCCGACCGTCTACGGCAAGAGCAAGTCGGTGATGTGATAACCTATGTGCAGGTGAGAAATATCAATTTCACCAATGTGTGCTATACCGGCTGCAAATTCTGCGCCTTTGCCCGCTACGACGGCGACCCCGAAGCGTACACTTTCACGGTGGAAGAAGTGGTGCAACAGGCGGTGGAAGCACGGGAACTCGGCTGCACCGAAGTTTGCATTCAGGGCGGACTGAACCCGAAACTCGGCGGCGACATCTATTTGAAACTGGTGCAAGCCGTCCACGCCGCCGTGCCCGATGTGCATATCCACGCTTTTTCGCCGTTTGAAATTCAGTATGCCAGCAAAATTTTGCGCCGCCCCCCGGCAGACATTCTGCGCGAGTTGAAAGACGCCGGTTTGGGCAGCATTCCCGGCACGGCGGCAGAAATTCTCGACCCGGAAGTGCGGAGAATCCTGACCAAAAATAAACTCAGCGCCGAAGCATGGGA
>JALVZI010000496.1 GCA_027022125.1 Anaerolineae bacterium
GTCGGCATTGCCCACCCACACCCCGGCGACCATATCGGGGGTGAAACCGAGCACCCAGTTATCCCGAAAATCGTTGGTGGTGCCGGTTTTGGCGGCGGCGGGGCGAGACAGCACCAGCGCGCTGTTTGGTCCGAAAGTCGGTGTGCGGGCTTGATTGTCTGCCAAAATGTTGGTCATCAAATAGGCGTGGTCGGCGCGGATGGCGCGGCGCGGTTCGGCGTGCGGCGGGGTGATGTCGCGCCCCTGCGCGTCGAGCACGCGGGCGATGGCATACGGTTTGATAGCGATGCCCTGATTATCAATCGCCTGATATGCGCCCGCCATTTGCAGCAGCGGCACTTCGCCCGCGCCGAGCGCCAGTGCCAGCCCGTAATCGTCGCGGGTGAGGGTGGTAATGCCCAGCCGCCGCGCCATATCTTTCATCGAGTCGATGCCGACAAATTGCAGGGCTTTTACCGCCGGAATGTTGTATGAATTTGCCAGCGCGGTGCGCACGGTGACGGGTCCGTGAAATTTCAAATCGTAATTGGTCGGTTTGTACACCCCGCCCGCGCCGTCGGGATATTCCACTGGCACATCCATAATCAGTGTGGCGGGCGTCCAGCCTTTCTCAAACGCCGCCAAATAGACAATCGGTTTAATGGATGAACCGGGCTGGCGCGGGGTGATTGCCATATTCACCTGCCCGGAAATGCTTTCATCCCGAAAATCTTTACTGCCGACCATCGCCAGAATTTGCCCCGTTTTCGGGTCGAGCGCAACCAGCGCGCCATCGGTGACATGCTTGCCCGCCAGCGCGTCAATCTGGTTGGCAATTTCCTCTTCTGCGATGGATTGCAGCCGCTGGTCGAGCGTGGTTTCCACCCGCAGCCCGGCTTGATAGATGAGGTCGGCGGGGTAAAAGCGTTCCAATTCCTGCCGCACATACGTGACAAAATGGGGCGCAGCCATCGACAGATTCTGGTCGCGGAAATTCAATTCTTCCGCAAAAGCGGCATCGGCTTCGGCGGGGGTGATGTCGCCCGTTTCCACCATCAAATCGAGCACCACCCGCTGGCGGGCTTTCGCGCCGTCGGGATTGGTGTATGGGTCGTACACGGCGGGGCTTTGCGGCAGTCCCGCCAGCATTGCCGCCTCTGCCAGCGTCAGGTCGCGGGCGTGCTTGCCGAAATACGTTTCGCTGGCGGCTTCGATGCCGTAGGCGCGGTTGCCGTAATATATCTGATTCAGATACGTTTCCAGAATTTCATTTTTGCTGTACTGCCGATTCAATTCCACTGCCAGCACCGCTTCTTTCACCTTCCGTTTCAGCGATTGCTCCGCGCGTTCATCAGGGGGCAGCAGCACGTTTCGCGCCAATTGCTGGGTGATGGTGCTGGCGCCGGAAACGATGCTCCCTTCGGTGACATTATAGTAGATGGCGCGCACCACGGCGATGGGGTCAACGCCGACATTCAGGTAAAAATTGCGGTCTTCCGTGGCGATGGTCGCTTTCCGCAGGTCGGGGGAAATATCGTACAGCGGCACATCGGTGCGCCTGCCGAAATTCGGGTCGTTGATTTCCCACAGCAGATTGCCGTTGCGGTCGTAAATGGAGGTAGTGCGAAATTTATACTGTCGCGCTTTCAGTTCTTCCGGCGACGGGAGTTGCTGTGCCAAATAGGCATATCCCAGCAGGCTGACACCAGCGGCGAGCACCAGCAGCACAAACGCACCGATGACGGTGATGAGCAGCGTGCGCCATAAACACCCCCAGCGTGATGGCGGCGCTTCCGCGTCAAATTGCGGGGCGATGACCGTCTCGGCGGGCGGGGCTGGCGGTGGAGTCGGCGGGCGGTTGCCCGGCTGCCAGTCGGCGGGCGGCTGGGGGTACGATGGCTCATCGGCGAATTGGGGTGGTCGGTAACTCAGCACGGTGGGTTGCTCATCCGGCGGCAAAGCCGGGCGGCGAACCACCCGCGTCGGCTGGGTGTCATCCTCGCGCGGGTCGGGTGTTTCGGCGGGCGCGGCGGGTTTCTCCCGCCCGCCCAAAATTTCTTGCAGCCATTCGGGGGGATTGGAATTGTTTTCGGGCGTATTCGGTTCTGGGTTTTGTGTATCTTCGGGCATAAAATAGTT
>JALVZI010000497.1 GCA_027022125.1 Anaerolineae bacterium
TTCGTGAAAATTAGATGCAAAAAAGAGAGAGAAGGGTAAAAGTTTCATTTAGTTCAATGTCATTCCGGAAATTTCCGCAGGAAATTATCCGGAATCCATAGCAGAAAATGATAGATTCCCGCATTCGTACTCGCGGGGCACAGGCGGGAATGCCATAACCAAGAATCAGAATTGGTTGCGGAAATTTTTGTGCACCGGCAAAAAGTTTCAATCAGTTTTCTGACAAGAAATTCCAATGGCAGTGATAATATACCATTCAACGCAACACCAACGGTAGATAAATGCGCTGCATCGGGATGCGCTGTGCCAAGATAGCAGCATCCATCGCATCCATCCACGCCCGCCGCTCCGCCGGATGAGCAAAATCCCACTGATGCACAAAGATAGATAGGGCTTCGCTCAGTGTCGGCGAGCCGGTAATGGCAAGGGTGGCATTCATATCCAGTGGATAAAATTGCCCTTCACCCGTTAAACTGCGTGCAACCAATTCGCTATAAATGGCATGAATGGCTTCATCCGTGCGGAGTGAATCGGTATAGGTATAAAATTCTCGCCCGTGAACATCGTCGGGTTGAGGAGAAATGGGATTGTAATTGCAAGCATCGGTACCGGTGAGGGTATGTGTTCCCCACGGCATTCCCAGTGCATCCATTGCGGCAATACACTCTCGGTGAGAGTAGTAGTCTGCCAATGAATGGATGTAGGTGGCAAACGCTTCCAACGACCCAGATTGTATATCGGTAGTGATGACAGCAGTGCGGGTAAATAGACATTTTGCTTGCATCACTGTAAAATCGCCGGGACCACCCCACGCATAGGCTTCATACGCGGTCAACGTGTTGGTGATGCCCCACGCCCAATCGTGCAACGCACCCAATTCTCGCTGATTATTGTGCGGAAAATGAAAGAATGGGGAATAGGGTCCAAACCGAGAAGTGATACAATGGTCAGGGTCTTTCATACTGCCCCATAGGGGCCAAATTTCGTTTGAGTGCAATTTTACACCGCACACCAAATTGGGGTTAGGCGGTGGTGGGAACTCGCCGCCGGTGCAATTGGTATATGAAATAGCGCTACCAGGACCAATTTCCTCCGAATCAACCAATTGGTTCCAAATTTGCAAGCGGATGCTATCGGTAACAGAAAAACCCGCTGCCAATGCCAATCCGTATGTTAAATCATCATGGATGGTGCTGATTTCCTCCCAATCACTGCCGGTCTGTCCGGTATATGGGTCACGGAAATAAAGAGGTTCTTCAGCAAATGCGAAGGCTAGTGTCACCCCGATAAATAACGCTAAAACCGGTATCAGCATCAATTGTAATAGTCGTAATTTTTTGCCTTTACCAAAAATACCGACAAACCATTGCGTTGAAAACACATTCATTATTTTCCCTCCCAAAAACTGTATTAACTTTTGTGTCATCTGTGCAATATTGAGTATGCGGTTGATGTGGCATACACCGGTAGTATAACTATAACATATTTCCATCGGGTTGTCAGCATTATATCAAAAAATCGGCAAGGCAGTTACAAATAGAACTAAATGAAACTTTTACTCTTCTTTCTTTTTTGCATCGAATTTTCACAAATTTCACAGATTTTATGCTTAAATTTGAGAAATTCGCGTTAATTTGATGTGGAAATCCGATCAAACAAAAAGTTTCAACAAGTTTATAGACCAACTTTGTATGGTGCGCAATTGCCCTGCCACACCGCTTGACCATCCCCGTGGAATGGGGTATATTGCCCTAACGACATTAAAGGAGTGCAGTATGCTGCGTGCACTTTTAAAGACGATGCGCCCCAAGCAATGGGTTAAAAACGCCGCTATTTTTGCGGCGCTGGTTTTCGATGAAAAGTTGTTCGCCTCCGGCTACTTGCTTGATGCGCTGGCAGGATTTTTTCTGCTGTGTATGGTATCCGGCACGGTGTATATCATCAACGATGTGGTAGATGTTGAAAAAGACCGCGCCCATCCCAAAAAGAAAAACCGCCCGATTGCGTCGGGGTGGTTGCCGGTAAAAACCGCTACTGCCGCCGCGATTGTGCTGCCGCTGGTGGTTATCCCGCTTAGTTTTGCGCTGAACATCGCTTTCGGCGCACTGATGTTGCTGTATCTGCTGCTGCAACTGGCATACTCGTTTAAATTGAAACACGTAGCAATTATTGACGTGCTGACCATCGCCGCCGGATTTGTCATTCGGGTGGCGGCGGGCGTGGTGCTGGTTGCCGTAGCTCGGTTTTCGCCGTGGTTGTATGTGGTCACCACCCTGCTATCGCTGCTGATGGGGTTTGGCAAGCGACGGCAGGAATGGCTGATGGCAAAAAACGGTGTTAAAAATACGCGCGCCATTCTGGAAGAATATAATTTGCCGTTTTTGGATAACGTCATCACTGTTGTTGCCACCAGCACGGTGATGGCATACTCGCTGTACACCTTCAGCGCGCCGAATCTACCCCCCAACCATTGGATGATGCTGACCATACCTTTTGTAATTTACGGCATTTTTCGGTATTTATATGCGTTGCACGTGCTCGACAGCGGCGGCGACCCCACCGATATGCTGATGGAAGACCGCCCGCTGCAAATTACGGTGGTGCTGTGGGGCATCGCCATCGTGGGCATTTTGTACTTCTTTTAAGCGAATGTTACGCAACCGAGAACTTGACCAAATAAAAGTTAAAATGTAACCACGCCACTGCAACGTTTGTTTTGCCAAATTTTCGACTACATAACGCCAAAGGAGCAAACGACATGAAATTTCACCAACCAAATGCAAAAATTTTTGTTCCCGATGGTACGCCGCCAGATGAAGCGCTTGCACGCACTACCCATCTGGCAATCGGGGCGCATCAAGATGATTTGGAAATTATGGCAGCAGACGGCATTTTTGCCTGTTTCCGCCAACCCGACCGCTGGTTTACAGGCGTAGTGGTTACCAACGGACGCGGGTCGCCGCGCAGTGGCATTTACGGCAATTACAACGACGACCAGATGTGGGCGGTGCGCAACACCGAGCAGCAAAAAGCCGCCATCATCGGCGAGTATGCGGCGCAGATTTTTCTCGATTTTCCCAGCGCGGCGGTGAAAGACGGCAACAACGCCGACCCCGTCGCCGACATCGCCAAAATTTTGCGCGCCACCCGCCCCGACATCGTTTACACCCACAATTTGGCAGACAAACACAACACCCATATCGGCGTGACACTGAAAACTATCGCCGCCATCCGGCAACTGCCACCGGCGGAACGCCCGAAAACGCTGTATGGCTGCGAAGTTTGGCGCGATTTGGATTGGCTGCCAGACGAGCGAAAAGTGGCATTCAACCTATCGCAATTTGAAAACCTGCAAATGGCGCTAGTCGGCGTGTTCGATTCGCAGGTGAGCGGTGGCAAACGATACGACCTCGCCACAATGGGGCGTCGGCGGGCAAACGCAACCTATTTTGCCAGCCATGCCACCGATGCAGTCACACTGCAATCATTTGCGATGGATTTATCGCCGCTCATTACCGACGAGACATTATCTCCCACAGATTTTGTGCAACAACATATTGCCGCGTTCGCCGATGACGTGCGTCAGCGTATTGAGAAAATAAGGATGTGATACTTTCAGAAAATCAAATACAACTGTGATTGTGAATAATCTTGAAGGGTAAAAAAATTATAGGGCGCTCATTTGAAAAAATGTTCATTTAAAAACCAATGTTACACACAGGAAATAGCATGCAAAACATCGAGCAATCATTTTTATACCGGGAAATTCACCAGCAACCGGAAACACTGGCAAAACTGCTGGCGGCAGAAAAATCGACCGCCGCCGCGCTGGCGACGGCAATCCGCGCACGCGAAATTTCGCAGGTGGTCATCGCCGCACGCGGCACATCCGATAACGCGGGGCGATACGCGCAATATCTGCTCGGCGCGATGAACGGGATGCTGGTGACGCTGGCAACACCGAGCCTTTTTTCCA
Organism: Anaerolineae bacterium; assembly: GCA_027022125.1. Classification (GTDB taxonomy): domain Bacteria; phylum Chloroflexota; class Anaerolineae; order 4572-78; family 4572-78; genus JANTHQ01. The sequence goes on from JALVZI010000497.1 coordinate 3,977, forward strand.
TTTACCACCACCCGCCGGTGTTCGGGAATGCGCTGGTGCTGGGAATCAGTCAAAGCGGCAAAAGCCCCGACATCGTTTCGGTGCTGGCGGAAGCGAAAAAACAGGGTGCGCTGACCGCCGCCATCACCAACCAACCCGACTCGGATTTGGCGCAGCACGCCGATTTCACCATTGCGCTGCACGCCGGTGCGGAAAAATCGGTGGCGGCGACCAAAACCTACACCGCTGAACTGACCGCCATCGCTATGCTCAGCACGGCGCTCGCCGCCGATGGCGAAATGGCAACCGCGCTGGAAACGCTGCCGCAAGCCGTATCGGAAACGCTGGCGCTCAACCCGCAGGTGGCGCAGGGGGTGGAACGATACCGTTATATGCAGCACTGTGTGGTTATCGGGCGAGGATTCAATTACGCCACCGCGTTCGAGTTGGCGCTGAAACTGAAAGAACTAACTTACACCATCGTCGAGCCGTATTCCAGCGCAGATTTTCAGCACGGACCGCTGGCGGTCATCGAACCGGGATTTCCGGTGATTGTGGTCGCGCCGGTGGGCGTTATTCTGCCCGAAATGCAATCGTTTGTGCAAACGGTGAAATCTCGCGGTGCGGAAGTGGTGGTCATCGGCAATGATGATGCCGCGCTGGCAGAGGCGCAACTGCCGCTGACCATTTCCGCCGTGCCGGAATGGCTGTCGCCGGTGGTGGCGATTCTGCCGGGACAGTTGTTCGCTATGCATCTGGCGCACACGCGGCATTACCCGCTCGATACGCCGCGCGGGTTACAGAAAGTTACCGAAACTATTTGACAGAGGTACAACGCAAAAAACCCTGTCGGCAACAAGCTCGGCAGGGTTTTGTATTTTCCCGTTATTTTTACCACAAATTAACACAAATATCCCAAATCTAAAATTTGAATTCGTGACAATTCGCGGTTAAATTCCGGTGGGTGCAAATTCCGAAATTTAACGTTTGGTGTATTGCGGGGCTTTGCGGGCGCGTTTGAGACCCGGTTTTTTCCGCTCTTTCACGCGGGCATCGCGGGTGAGTAACCCGTGCTGGCGCAGTGTGGGGCGCAATTCAGGGTCAATTTTCAGCAATGCACGCGCGATACCCAATTTCACGGCATCGGCTTGCCCGGTAACTCCGCCGCCCATCACTTTTACGCTGATATCAAATTTGTTCTCGAAGTTGGTAACTTTCAGCGGGGTCATAATCGCCCGCACGTCAACATCGCGCGTGAAATATTGTTCCAACGGTTTATTGTTCACCACAAACACGCTGTCGCCGGTGCTTTCAAACAGGCGCACGCGCGCAGTTGCTTCTTTTCGCCGTCCAATGCCTTCTTCGTAGCGACCTTCCATTGCCATATGACGATTCTCCCTCTTTACAATTCTAGCGGCTCAGGTTGCTGAGCGGCGTGCGGATGGTTGGGACCCGCATATACTTTCAGTTTTTTGTACATTTTCCGCCCCAGTTTGTTTTTGGGCAACATCCCTTTTACGGCGGCTTCGATGACACGTTCGGGGAATTTTTTCAGTTGGTCGCGCAGTGTCACTTCGCGCAGCCCGCCGGGATACCCCGAATGGCGATAGTATTTTTTCTGGTCAAGTTTTTGTCCGGTGACGACCACTTTTTCGGCGTTGATAACGATGACAAAATCGCCACAATCAACGTGCGGGGTGTAAATGGGTTTGTGTTTTCCGCGCAGAATCGTGGCAATTTGTGTTGCCAAACGACCCAATGTTTTCCCCTGCGCGTCCACAACGTACCATTTTCGCTCCACGTCTTGTGCTTTGGCAGTATATGTTTTCACTGTACCACTTCTCCTAACAAGGGTTTCAATCCTATTTCAATACGTTACGTTTATCAAACATAAACCTGCGGCTGAAGCCGGGGCTCCTGCTTCGGCGCGATTTTTTGTTTGCAAAACGTGTTTTACATCTTCCACAGCCATCTTTCCCTGCCCGACCAGCACCATTGTGCCCACAATTCGCCGCACCATGCGATACAAAAACGCATTCGCGGTGATGAAAAATGTGATTTCGCTGCCTGTTTGTCGCCATTCGGCTTGGGTTACGGTGCGAACGGTGTTGTCGCCCTGCGGCGGCTGTCCAAACGCGGCGAAATCGTGTGTGCCCAGCAAAAAGTTGCTGGCGCGCTGCATTCGGTCAACATCCAGCGGCTGCGGAACGTGCCATGTGTACCGCCGACGCAACACATCGGGCAGTGGTTGGTTCAAAATGGTGTACCGATACTGCCGGCTGCGGGCGTCGAACCGCGGATGGAAAGACGGGTGTATGGTTGTTAATGTTTGTACAACGATATCCGGCGGCAAATTGGCGTTCAATGCTTTTTGCAGTGCGGTTTCGGGGTGATGCCAATGTGCTTTGAACGCTATTACCTGCCCGATAGCGTGAACGCCGCTATCGGTTCTACCGGCGCCGGTGATGCGTGTCGGGGTTTTCAGGATTTTCTGCAATGTTTGCTCGATGACCCCTTGCACGGTTCTGCCGCTTGCCTGAATTTGGTATCCCAAAAAATCGGTTCCATCATAGGCTATGACGGCTTTATACGCTTGCACCGGCGTTTCTTCCGACAAATTTTCGCTCGCTACGCTTCGATTTCGTAATCAACCAATTCGATGAGCGCCATCGGTGCGGCATCACCTTTGCGCGGACCCAGTTTGTAAATGCGGGTATATCCGCCCTGACGGTCGCGGTAAAGGTCGGCGATGTCGGTAAAGAGTTTTTGCTGCACGGCGGGGTCGTATAACCGCGCCGCTGCCAGTCGCCGCGCATGCAAATCGCCGCGCTTGGCGAGGGTTATCAGTTTTTCTGCCACCGGACGCAACGCCTTGGCGCGCGCTTCGGTTGTTTGCACTTTGCCGTGTTTGAAAAGTTCGGTGGCAAGTCCACGTAACAGCGCTTTGCGCTGTGCTGTATTTCGATTGAGTTTTCGTCCTGCTACTCGATGTCGCATTTTCTATATTCCTCCAGTTACGCGCGGACTTTAACTGCCGGAACGCGATGCTGCAATGATAGATTCATCCACGTCAACCAGAAAACCTTTTTCTTCCAAACGGTCAACCAGTTCATCCAGCGATTTTTGCCCGAAATTGCGGATGGCTAAAATCTCGTCGGGTCCTTTGCGTAATTTTTCCAGTATTTCGCCCACCTGAGTGATACCGGCGCGTTTTAAGCAGTTGTATGCCCGCACAGTCAGTTCCAGTTCTTCGATGGGGGTATCTTGCACTTGCTGTGCCGGAGTTGTTTCTTCTTCGGGTTCCTCTTGCGGTTCTTCTTGCACGGTGATGTTTGCCACCAGCGAGAAGTGTTGCACCAGCAACCGGGCAGATTCGCGCAGAGCATCGTAGGGGGTCATTGTGCCGTCGGTGGTAACTTCCATAATGAGTTTGTCATAATCGGTGGCTTGCCCCACCCGAGCGCGCTCAACTTTGAAGTTGGCTTTTCGCACCGGGCTGAAAATTGCATCCACGGGAATTTCGCCGATGGGCAGTTTGCCGCGTTCTTCTGCGGGAGAATACCCGCGCCCCATTTCGACCATCAATTCGATGTCCAAATCGGCATCGGCGGAATCTGCGGTGAGCAGTTGCAAGTCGGGGTTTACAATTTCCACATACGGCGGACATTCCAAGTCTCCGGCAGTTACCACACCTTCGCCGGTCACTTCAACACGCAAGCGAGCGGTTTCATTTTGAAAGAGTTTGACGCGCAATTCTTTCAGGTTCAAAATTAAACCGGTCATATCCTCAACAACATGCGGGATGTCTGAGAATTCGTGATGCACGCCACTCACGCGCACCGAAGTGACGGCAGCGCCGGGCAACGAGGCGAGCAGCACCCGTCGCAGCGCATTGCCCAGCGTTACCCCGTAACCGGGTTCCAGCGGGCTGATATTAAATCTCCCAAAATTTCTTGTTGAAGATTCGGTTTCAACTTTTGGTAGAACAAAACCTAAGTCAGACAACAGAGCACCCTCCACACGTATCATGCGTCAACCGAGGTTGACAGTTATTTCTGGTAATTTTCATTCCGTATTTTTAGCGGCTGTAGTACTCAACAATTAATTGTTCGTTGAGGGTGAAGTCAATATCTTCGCGGGTCGGCTCGGCGATGACGGAACCGGACAGATTGCTCGTGTCCAGTTTGAGCCATCCGGGAACTTTTGAGTCGGTGATGGTTTGAGCGCGTTCTTTAAAGTAGGCGTTGCCTTTGCTTTTGTCGCGCACCACAATTTCGTCGCCCGGTTTTACCAAAAACGACGGAATGTCTGTTTTGCGACCGTTAACGGCAATGTGTCCGTGACGCACCAGTTGTCGTGCCTGTGCGCGAGAATCGGCAAAGCCCAAACGATATACCACATTATCCAAACGGCTTTCCAAAATAACCAGCAGGTTTGTGCCGGTTACGCCTTTCATTTGCTGGGCACGTTTAAAATAGCGGCGGAACTGCTTTTCAAACACGCCATAAATGCGACGCACTTTTTGTTTTTCGCGGAGTTGGTTGCCGTAATCGGATTCTTTTGCGCGGAAGCGGCGAGCCGGACCGGGGGGGTGCGGACGGCGTTCCATGGCGCATTTGGGAGAGAAACAACGGTCTCCCTTTAAGAAGAGTTTTTCGCCTTCGCGGCGACACAGTTTACATACAGGGTCAATATGTCTAGCCAATTTTTCCTCCTGTTGCGGTGGGGTTTACGGGCATGGCTGTTGTCCTTTCATCCCCCACGCGATACCAATGAATTTTTGTGATGAAGTTTATACGCGCCGTTTTTTCGGCGGGCGGCACCCGTTGTGCGGAATGGGTGTCACGTCGGTGATTGATTTTACTTTTAACCCGGCGGCTTGCAGGGCACGCACGGCGGCTTCTCGACCGGGTCCGGGTCCTTTTACAAAAACATCCACTTCGCGCATACCGTGTTCGCTGGCGGTTTTTGCCGCCGATGTGGCAGCAATTTGCGCCGCATACGGTGTGCTTTTTCGCGAACCTTTAAAGCCGGATGTACCGCCACTGTACCAGCACAGCGCATTGCCGTGAGGGTCGGTCATGGTGATAATGGTATTGTTAAATGTGGCGTGGATGTACGCACGCCCGGAAGGGATATTTTTCCGCTCTTTGCGGGCAACCCGTCGTTGTGTTCTTCTTTTTGCCATCTAAACTACTCCTCTATCAATAACAAGTTTAATGCTACTTGCGAGCACGTTTCTTCCCGGCGACGGTTCGGCGCGCGCCACGGCGGGTTCGAGCGTTGGTTCGAGTTCGCTGTCCATGCACCGGCAAATTTCGGCGGTGACGAATGCCACGATAGCAGCCAATTTCCTGCAATCGTTTGATGTTCATCCCCACTTCCCGGCGCAAGTCGCCTTCTACACGATAGTTTTTGTCAATCACTTCGCGCAAGCGGCTCAATTCTGCATCAGAAAGGTCTTTTACCCGCATGTTCGGGTCGACATTGGCTTCTTTTAAAATCTCTTGGCTAGAGTGACGACCAATGCCATAGATGTACGTTAAAGCAATTTCAACTCTTTTGTTTGGTGGAATATCAACACCGGCAATACGCGCCATATTCTACTCTCCTTACCCTAACCCTGCCGCTGCTTGTGGCGGGGATTTTCGCAAATTACACGCACCACACCACGGCGCTTGATAATTTTACATTTGTCGCATCGTTTTTTTACTGACGGTTGTACTTTCATTTGATTACCTCTTTATAAAAACTCAACCCATCAATTATACACAAATTATAATTGTGTCAAAATTAGCGGGTCACCATTTGTAATGGCGATTGTGTGTTCAAAATGTGCCGACAGTTTTCCGTCGTCGGTAACGACAGTCCATTTATCATCCAGCACGCGGGTGCGCGGGCTACCCATATTCACCATCGGTTCCAGCGCGATGGTCATTCCTTTTTTCAATGGCACGCCCCTATTTTTGCGACCATAGTTGGGCACTTGCGGGTCTTCGTGCATATTTCTGCCCACACCGTGACCGGTGTAATTTCGCACCACACCATAGCCGTGTTTTTCGACATACGCCTGAATTGCCGCCGAAATGTCGCCGGAACGATTGCCGACTCGCGCCTGCTCTATACCGATGTACAGCGCTCGCTCGGTGACTTCCAGTAATTTTTGCGCTTCGGGCGAAATTTGCCCCACCGGAATGGTCAGGGCGGCATCACCCACCCAGCCTTTGTATGTCGCACCGCAATCAATGCTGATGATGTCGCCTTCTTTTAGCACCCGTTTGGGGCTGGGAATACCGTGCACCAGTTCTTCGTTGATGGAGGTGGTGATGGTTGCCGGAAACCCGTTGTATCCCTTAAACGTTGGAATGGCATTGTGTTTTTTGATTATCTCTTCTGCCCAAGCGTCCAGTTGAGCGGTGGAGACGCCGGGTGCGACTTTCTGTGCCAATTCAGTCAGCACAACCGCCACAATTCGCCCGGCATCACGCATCAATTTAATTTCGCTATCAGACTTTAAGATAATCATCGTCGCAACTGCTCTATTTGATGAAACCTTCGTAGTTACGCATCAGCAATTGCGCTTCCAGTTGTTTCATGGTATCCAACGCCACGCCGACCACAATCAGCAAGCCGGTGCTGGTAATCAACAGCGAACCGGTACTGGTTCCGGTGCTCAACCCCGGAATTAACCCGACAATCCACGGCAAAATAGCCACCACACCCAAAAATACCGCGCCGACAAACGTAATGCGTCGCATAACGTTATTCAGGTAGGTTTCGGTGGCTTTACCGGGACGCAACCCGGGAATAAACCCGCCCTGTTTCTGCAAACTTTCTGCCAGATTCTGCTGTTTGAAAATGATGTCGGTATAAAAGAACGTGAACGCCGCCACCATCAGGAAATAGGTTATCCAATAGGGCCAGGCGCCGGGGCGCGGGCTGAACCATTGCACGGTAAAGTTCGCCATCGAAGCGAGAAACGGCGAGGCTGAATTGGCAAAAAAACTGCCAATCGAACTCGGGAAAATCAAAATGGACTGCGCGAAAATCAGCGGAATCATACCGGCGCTGTTTACACGCAATGGCACGTGAGAACTTTGCCCGCCGTACACTTTGTTACCGCGAACCCGCTTGCCGTACTGCACGGGGATGCGCCGCTGACCTTCGCTGACGATAACAATCCCCAAAATGGTGATAACCGTGATGATAGAGAAAGCAAGCAACAAGAAATACTGCTGCAATTGAATGAACTGCCAAATTCTACCGGGCAATTGTGCCACAATACCACCAAAGATGATGATGGACACCCCGTTACCGATACCGTCTTCAGAAATCAACTCACCCAACCACACCGCAAACAAACTACCGGCGGTCATCGAAACGATGATGGCGGTTGTACCCAGCGGATTTACCGTAAACCCGAAGTTGCTGATGATGCCGGGGATACTCTGCTGAATGATGACAACCTGTCCGTATGCCTGTAATGCTGCCAACGGCACGGTGAGCCAGTGGGTATATTGGTTAATTTTCTTTTGCCCCTGCTCGCCCTCTTTCGACAGTTCTTCCAGTGCGGGAATCATCGGGGTGAGCAATTGCAGGATAATGGATGCGGTAATGTAGGGATAAACCCCGGTGGCAAGCACAGAAAACTGCCGCAACACACCACCGGAAAGCAAGTCCAAGAATTGCAGGATGTCCGCGCCGGCTGATCCGCTGTTTAAAAATTGATTGAGCACTTCACGGTCAACGCCCGGTACGGGTATCTGCGAAGCGGCACGATACACAATCAATATCAGCAACGTGAAAACGATTTTCCGTCGCAAGTCCGGTAGTATAAATGCGTTTTTTACGGCTTGAAGCATGAGTATCCTCTGCTGGTTAATTTTGCGCTATCGCAATTTTGGACGCGCTGGTTTGGGCAAAATTTCGTATGTTCCACCGGCGGCTTCAATTTTTGCGCGCGCCGCTTTTGAAACACGGTGTGCTTTGATGGTTAACGGTTTTTCCAGTTCGCCATCCGCTAAAATGGCAACGGCTTTGGCTGATTTTTTGACGATGCCGACCTGTTGCAGGGTTTCCAGCGACACTTCGTCATTCGCCTCAAAATACTGATTCAACCGTCCCAAATTGATGGGCACAAATTCGATGCGCCAAATGTTGGTAAAACCGACACCACGTGCAAACGGCAATCGGCGAACCAACGGCAACTGACCACCCTCAAAATACGGTCCTTTGCCGCCACCGGAACGAGCGCCCTGCCCTTTGGTGCCGCGTCCGGCGGTTTTACCGCTGCCTGCGCCGTGCCCGCGTCCCACACGCTTGCGAGACTTGGTGCTACCGGGAGCCGGTCGTAAGTCATTTAATTTCATTGCCAACCTCCATAAAGCCGATTAGCCCTCGACTTCATCCACTTTTAACATGTGCGATACTTTGTTAATCATCCCGCGGATGACAGGCGTGTCGCTGCGTACCACGGTTTGCCCCATTTTGCGCAACCCGAGCGATTCAACCACTCGTTTTTGCCGTTTGGAATAACCGATGGGGCTTTTTACCAATGTTACTTTCAATTTTTTATCAGTCATTCTTTCTACTCCAGAAGGGCTGCACTTTGCTGACCGGCACACCCCGCCGACGCGCCACTTCTGCCGGGTCTTGCATTTCGGTTAAGCCTTTCATGGTGGCTTTAACCACGTTCAAAATGTTGGCGCTGCCCTGACTTTTGGTCAGAATGTCGCGGATGCCTGCCGCTTCAACCACCGCACGCACGCCACCACCGGCAATAACGCCTGTACCCGGAGAAGCCGGTTTCAAAAAGACTTGCGCGCCGGCTTGACGGGCGGTAATTTCGTGCGGCACGGTTGTGCCAATTAAAGGGATTTGGCGCATTGTGCGGCGAGCACGTTCAGAGGCTTTGCGAATGGCTTCGGGGACTTCGCGGGCTTTACCCACCCCGATGCCAACCTTGCCTTTGTTGTCGCCGACAACAACCAACGCGCGGAAACTGAATCGCCGACCGCCTTTAACCACTTTTGCAGTACGGGCGATGTGCACTACGCGCTCATCCAATTCTTCTATTGCATCTTCAAATTCACGTTTTGCCATTATTCCTCCACCATTGATACCCGCCAGATGCCGGGCATCGTTTGGTCACTGCTCTGTTAAAAGTCTAGCCCGGCTTCTCTCGAAGCATCTGCCAATGCTTGAACACGCCCCTGGTATCTAAACCCGCCGCGGTCGAAGACCACTTTGGTGATACCGGCTTCTTTGGCGCGCTCGGCAACCAGTTTACCCACCACTTTCGCCTGTTCGGTTTTGTCTTTTCCGGCAACCAGTTCTTTTGCTGCCCGGTCGATGGTTGATGCCGAGACGATGGTCACACCGCGGGTATCGTCAATTACTTGGGCGAAAATGTTTTCTAAACTGCGATACACGTTCAAACGGGGACGCTCCGGCGTGCCGAACACGGTTTTTCGCACACGAGCATGGCGTTTTTCTCGAGCAAGACGTTTTTTCGATCGCTTTGCCATTTTTACTCTCCAACTTTCCTCTGATTATTTAGCCTTGCCAGCTTTACCGGCTTTGCGTCGTACTTTTTCGCCTTTGTATCGAATGCCTTTGCCTTTATACGGCTCGGGCGGACGGGTGCGGCGAATGCGGGCGGCAATTTCGCCGACTACGGCTTTATCGATGCCTTTTACGGCAAGGCTCCGTCCGCCTTTTTCCACGGTGAATTCTATATTTTCTTCCGGCTCAAACACCACCGGATGCGAATAGCCAACGTTCAAAACCAGGTTTTTCCCATCCATCACGGCACGATAGCCCACGCCCTCGATTTGAAGTTCGCGGGTAAAACCCTGACTCACGCCGACGACCATATTGTTTATCAGCGCGCGCACCAGTCCGTGCAACGCGCGGTGATGTCGCTGGTCGGTCGGGCGGGAAACTTTTACCTGATTGCCTTCTACCACCACAGAAATATCCGGTGAAAACGATTGTGTCAATTGCCCCTTGGGACCTTTTACGGTTACTTCGTTATTTTTTACGGTAACGGTTACGCCGTTTGGAAGGGGAATTGGTATCTTTCCGATTCTAGCCATTTTTCTCTACCCCCTTACCACACATAACACAGTATTTCGCCGCCGACACCCAGTTTTCGGGCTTTTCTGCCGGTCATCACGCCTTGGGGGGTGGTAAGAATGGCGACACCCAAACCACTGCGAACCCAGGGGATGTTGTCACGTTTGGTATAAACCCGGCGTCCGGGTTTACTCACACGTTTCAATCCGTTGATGACCAACCGCGGATGGCGTTCATTGGTGTATTTTAAGGTTATTTCCAGCGTTTTTTGCGGCGTGGTCGGTTTAACGTTAAAGCCTTTAATGTAGCCTTCTTCCAGCAAAATTTGAGAGATGGCTTCTAACATTTTTGAACTCGGCATAACCACGCGCTGTTTTTTTGCCATACCGGCGTTTCTAATGCGCGCCAGCATATCGGCAATTGGATCTGTTACAGGCATACTACGGTTCTCCTTTACAAGTGAGCAGTATCAGGTGCTCTGACTTACCAACTTGACTTTACAACTCCCGGAATTTGACCTTCGTTTGCCAATTCACGGAAGCAGATGCGGCACAAGTCAAATCGCCGCATATAACCCCGCGGACGACCGCAACGGCTGCAGCGGTTTCGCACACGGGTGGGGTATTTGCGGTTTTTTTCGCGGTTAATCATTGATTTTTTTGCCATAAACGGTTAACTCCTTTTTACAAAGGGCATCCCCAGCAGGTCGAGCATGCGGCGCCCTTCTTCGTCTGAATCGGCAGTGGTGACGATGGTTACTTCCATCCCCCGAATTTTGTCGATTTTATCGTAATCAATTTCGGGCCACACCAGTTGCTCACGGAAGCCCAGCGTGTAATTGCCGCGCCCGTCGAAACTGTTGGGAGAAATACCCCGAAAGTCTCGTTTACGCGGCAGGGCGACGCTCACCAAACGGTCGAAAAAGTCCCACATTCGCTTGCCGCGCAGGGTTACTTTTACGCCGATGGGGTTTCCGGCACGCAGGTGGAAAGTGGCGATGGATTTTTTGGCGCGGGTGATAACCGGCTGCTGTCCGGTTATTTTACGAATGTCTTCCACCGCGCTATCAAGGTATTTGCTGTTTTGAAGTGCCTCACCAAGCCCAACGTTGACCACAATTTTTTCCATTCTGGGAACCTGCATCACATTTTTGTAGCCAAATTCGTCCATCAGGGCTGGTACCACTTCGGTTCTGTATTTATCTAGCATTCTCGGCATAAAACACCTCAGTCAGTACCGGTTTAGTCGATGGTTGCGCCACAGCGTTTGCATACCCGCTGTTTTACGCCATCTGCAATCTCTATTTTTACCCGTGTGGGTTCTCCACAACTTGGGCAAACCAACATTACGTTTGAAATGTGTATCGGAGCCTCAAATTCGATGATACCGGTTTGGGTTCGCGTTTGGCTTACCGGGCGCTGGTGTTTTTTAACCATACGCACACCGGAAACCACCACCCGGTCTTTATTCGGGTTGCGACGGGCGGGACGACCGCGCCGGGAAGGGTCGTAGCCTTTTTTTACTTCTTTTACTTCGCCCTGAACACCCAAGTCGTTACCAGCGATAACTTGAACGGTGTCTCCTTTTTTTATTTTCTGCATACTAAAAACTCCTCACGGCTGATTGTTTTGGACACCGAATTACAGTACTTCCGGCGCCAGCGAAACGATGCGCATAAACCCTTTTTCGCGAAGTTCGCGGGCGACGGGTCCAAAAATGCGCGTCCCTTTTGGTGAGCGACCGTCGTTGTCCAAAAGTACAGCTGCGTTTTCATCAAATCGAATGTACGAACCATCACGGCGACCGACTTCTTTTTTGGTGCGAACGATGACGGCTTTAACGATGTCGCCTTTTTTTACGCCGCTATGGGGGGCGGCTTGCTTTACGGTGGCGGTAATAACATCACCGAGGCTGCCGTATCGGCGTTTGGAACCGCCGGTCACTTGAATGCACAGAATTTCTTTTGCGCCCGTGTTATCGGCAACTTTTAATCTGCTCTCTTTTTGAATCATTGTGCTCTCCCAAGATTGTCCTATTGAGCCTGCACTATTGCTGAGCGCGCTCTAAAATTTCCGTCATCACCCAGCGTTTTTCTTTGCTCAACGGGCGAGATTCAACGATTTTTACGGTGTCACCCATAGCTGCCTGATTGTTTTCATCGTGAGCCTTGTATTTTTTGCTGAGACGAATAACTTTTCCGTACAAGGGATGGCGCTTGGTGCGGCTTACACTAACTACAATTGTTTTGTCCATTTTGTCACTGATTACGCGACCAACCAATGTTTTTCGATTTTCTTGTGCCATATTACACCTCTATAACCCTTGCGCCTTTTGGCTAGCCACAGTCTTCAAGCGAGCAATCTCTCGTTTAACCACTTTTACGCGGTTGTAATCTTTTAATTGTTTGCTGGCAAGTTGAAACCGCAGGTTAAACAATTCTTGATACGCTTCTTCAATTTTCTGTTCGATTTCGTCCAATGACATTTCTCTGATTTCGTTGGCAAACATTACTGCACCCCCTGCCGAGTGATGAACTGGGTTTTGATGGGGAGTTTGTGGCTTGCCAGACGCATGGCTTCTTTTGCCACATCTTCGGGCACACCGGACAATTCAAACAAAATGCGTCCGGGTTTTACAACGGCGGCGTAATATTCCACATTCCCTTTACCGCTGCCCATACGAGTTTCGGCGGCTTTTTGGGTGATGGGTTTATCGGGAAAAATTCTAATCCAGAATTTACCGCCACGCCGAATGTAACGCACCACGGCTCGACGTGCCGCTTCGATTTGGCGGCTGTTAATCCACGCCGGTTCCAGCGCTTGCAGTGCGTAATCTCCAAACGCGATGTGCGTGCCGCGTCCGGCTTTTCCCTTCATTCTGCCGCGCATTTGCTTGCGATACTTAAATCTTTTTGGCATTAACATGGTTATCTCTCCTGCAACGGGTTACGATGCGCTGAACGCCCCGCTGATTTCTTCTTTCGATTCCGGCAGAATATCGCCTTTGTACACCCACACTTTGATGCCGATTTTGCTGAACGTGGTCAGTGCTTCCACGTGCGCGTAATCAATATCGGCGCGCAAGGTGTGGCGCGGAATACGCCCTTCGCGCACGGTTTCGCGGCGAGCCATATCTGCCCCGCCCAGCCGACCGCCGACGGTAATCATAATACCTTTGGCGCCCGCTTTCATCGCGCGGCGAACGGCTTGTTTCATGGCGCGTTTGTGCGAAATACGGCGTTCCAACTGCTGCGCGATACTTTGCCCGATAAGGTAGGCGTCGGTGTCAATGTTATCCACTTCCAAAATATCCAAATGGATTTTCTTGCCGGTGAGTTCTTCCAATTTTTTGCGTAAAAGGTTTACATTTGCCCCTTTTCGCCCAATCAGAATACCCGGTTTGGCGGTGTGAATTTTTATGGATACCTGACGTGCCACAGGGAGGCGTTCAATTTCTATTTTCGAAATCCCGGCGCTATCGTTTTCTTCGCGGATGAGTTTGCGAATGGCGCGGTCTTCACCCAGCAACGCGGCATATTCCCGACCTTCGGCATACCACTGCGCCTGATGGTTCTTTGTAATTCCTAAACGAAATCCAATCGGATGTACTTTTCGACCCAAGATGACCTCCCTATGCTCTTTCTTCCAACACAACTGTGATGTGAGATGTGCGCTTGATGATGGGCTTTACCCGCCCGCGTGCGCCGAAACGCATTCGTTTTAAGCGGGGACCTTCGTTTGCCCAAATTTGCGCTATAACCAAATCTTCACCGTTGAGCCCGTAGTTTTCTTCCGCGTTGGCGACAGCGCTTTTTACAGTTTTTGCCACGGTGTGCGCAGCGGCATGGGGCATCAGGTTCAGCACCTGCAACGCTTGCAGCGCGGGCATACCACGCACGGCGTTCACCACCCGGCGCGCTTTCAGCGGCGACCCCATCATGTATTTAGATACTGCTTGAACTTGAATATCTGCCATAGTTCTTACCTTTTTGTTGAATTAGCGTCGTTTCGACCCTTTTTCTTTAGCGATGTGACCACGGAACAAACGGGTTGGCGCAAATTCTCCCAGTTTATGCCCCACCATGTTCTCACTGATGTAAATGGGAACATGTCGCCGACCGTCATGCACGGCAATGGTGTGTCCGACCATTTGCGGGTAGATGGTGCTGGCGCGCGACCACGTTTTGATTACCCGTTTTTCACCGGAGTCGTTCATCGCTTCTATTTTTTTGAGTAACTTCGGGTCAATAAACGGACCTTTTTTTAATGAACGAGACATGCTACACTCCTACTTTCTCTACCGGCGTTTTCCGCGTCGGCGAACGATGTATTTATCCGTAACTTTATTGCGGCGAGTTTTCGCGCCCAATGCAGGTTTACCCCAAGGTGTTTTCGGTCCGGGCATACCCACCGAAGACCGCCCCTCACCACCGCCATGCGGATGGCTGTCGGGGTCCATTGCGGTTCCGCGCACACTGGGGCGAATACCCAGCCAGCGTTTTCTACCGGCTTTACCCAGTTTGACAATGTTGTGTTCCACATTACCTACCACACCGATGGTCGCCATACATTCTTGGCTCACCATACGAACTTCGCCGCTGGGCAAACGAAGTTGGGCATACGCGCCCTCTTTCGCCAGCACCTGCGCCGACGTTCCGGCAGAACGAACCATTTGTCCGCCTTTGCCGGGGTATAATTCCACATTATGCACTTGTGTACCCAATGGAATACGGCTGATTGGTAATGCGTGCCCCACTTTGATTTCCGCGTTGGGACCGGACATTACTTTGTCGCCAACACGCAAACCTTGCGGTGCGATGATATATCGCTTTTCGCCGTCGGCGTAAGTTAACAAAGCAATCCGCGCCGAGCGGTTGGGGTCATATTCGATGGTTGATACGGTTGCCGGAACACCGAATTTATCGCGTTTGAAGTCGATGATTCGGTATTTTCGCTTGTGCCCGCCTCCGCGATGGCGCACTGTAATGACGCCCCGCGCATTGCGACCGGCTTTTTTATGGAGAGGTTGTGTTAAACTTTTTTCCGGTTTGCTTCGGGTGATGCGTTCAAAGGTAGAAACGGTCATCCCTCTGCGTCCGGGAGAGGTTGGTTTATAACTCTTGATAGGCATACATGCACTCCGCTTTTCGCCTATAAAATTTATAAAGGTTAACCGGCTGATTTGCTGTTCGGTTGACGTTAACCTTGTTTTTTTATAAGCGTTCTTTCGTTATTTAGGCTCCAAAGGCATCTATTCTCTGACCCGGTGCCAGAGTGACAATTGCTTTTTTGGTTGCAGGTTTTCGTTTTACAACTTTTCGTCCCCACCGCCCAAATTTGGGGATGGATTTGATAACATTCACACGTACCACGTCAACATCAAAAATGCGCTCCACGGCTTCGGCGATTTGCAGTTTGTTGGCGCGCAAATCAACTTCAAAAGTGTATTTTCCTTCTGCCGTGGCAGCCACACTCTTTTCGGTGACGATGGGACGTTTGATTACTTGATATTCGTTCAATTGAGCCATAACTTTACCCTATCCCAATATGCCTTCGATGACATCGAGCGCGGCTTTGGGCATAATTACGTAATCGTACCCCAGCAGGTCTTTCACGTTCAAATACCCGGCGCGCAGATATTTCACATCGGCAAGGTTGCTGATGCTTTTTTCGACATTTTCGTTGCGTTCCGGCAACAACACCACTGCACTGCCATCAACCTGCAAATTGTCCAGCGCCTGCACCATATTTTTGGTTTTCGGTGTATCGAATGTCAAATCGTCCAGCACAATAATTTGCTCTGCTGCGGCTTTTGCCGATAACGCCGAACGCAATGCCAACCGGCGCATTTTTTTCGGCATTTTTTTAGTGTATTTGCGCGGTTTCGGACCGAACACCACACCGCCACCCACAAAAATGGGGGCTTTGCGACTGCCATGCCGCGCGCGACCGGTACCTTTTTGGCGATACCATTTTGCCGTCGTGCCGACCACTTCGCCGCGGGTTTTGGTGGAATGTGTGCCCTGCCGCGCGTTAGCCAGTTGCCGAACCAATGCCTGATGCATCACAGCCGTGTGCGGTTCAATGGCGAAAATATCATCACGCAGTTCAACGTCTGCTACTTTTTCTCCGGAAATGTTTTTTACAGGTACTTTCATTTTCTACACTCCTAGCCCGCACGCTTTTTGGTTTTTCGCGCTTCTTTTACCACAACCAAACCATTTTTCGCGCCGGGAATAGCACCTTTCACCGCCAGCAGGTTACGGTCAGCATCCACAATCATCACTTCCAAATTCGATACGGTTACGCGCTGACCGCCCATTCTCCCCGCCATTCGCATCCCTTTAAAAACACGACCGGGGGTTGTGCCGGCGCCAATCGAACCGGGAGCGCGATGACGGTCTGACTGACCGTGCGTTTTGGGACCACCAGCAAAACCATGACGTTTTACCACACCGGCAAACCCTTTACCCTTACTGGTACCGACCACATCCACCAAATCGCCGACGGAGAAAACATCGGCGGTGATGACCTGCCCCAGTTCCAAATCTGAATGGTCTTTCACGCGGAATTCGCGCAGATGCCGCAGCATCGGCACACCGGCTTTTTTCAAGTGCCCACTCATTGGTTTATTGACACGTTTTTCCGACATTTCGCCGTAACCCAGTTGCACCGCCGAGTAGCCGTCGGTCTCTTTCTCCTTCTTCTGGGTTACATAACACGGACCCGCTTCGATGAGCGTTACCGGCACAACGTGCCCCTGCTCATCGAAAATTTGGGTCATACCAATTTTCTTTCCTAAAATTCCCTTCATTTTTCGACAGGGGAGAGAACTGCTCGGCAAGCGAGCATCATTCTCTACCCCCTACCCCTTTCTCATTATCTCTATGATTGGTAGATAACGAACCGTTTACTTGATTTCGACATCAACACCGGCGGGCAGATTCAGCCGCACCAAAGCGTCAATTGTCTTTGAACTAGGCTCTACGACATCGATAAGGCGTTTGTGCGTCCGAATTTCGAACTGTTCGCGGGAGTCTTTGTCAATGAACGACGACCGAATCACCGTAAACTTTTCGATTTTCGTGGGTAGAGGCACGGGACCCACAATCATCGCCCCGGTTCGCTCTGCGGTATCCACAATTTGCCGTACCGATTGGTCCAACACACGATGGTCGTATGCTTTTAACCTAATTCTGATTTTTTGCTTTGCCATACGAAACCCCAGTCAGTTTTGTTTATTCGATAATTTTGGTGATGACGCCGGCGCCGACGGTGCGACCACCTTCGCGGATGGCGAATTTGCCGCCGACTTCCATCGCCACAGGCACGATGAGTTCCACATTCATCGTTACGTTGTCGCCGGGCATAACCATCTCCACGCCTTCCGGCAATTCAATCGAACCGGTGACGTCCAAGGTGCGGATGAAGAATTGCGGACGATACCCTTTGAAGAACGGGGTGTGACGACCACCTTCGTCTTTTTTCAACACATACACCTGGCATTCAAATTTGGTGTGCGGGGTGATGGAACCCGGTTTGGCGATAACCTGCCCGCGCTCCACTTCCGTGCGGTCGATACCGCGCAGCAGCAAACCGACGTTGTCGCCCGCTTCGCCGCGTTCCAGCAGTTTGCGGAACATTTCCACACCGGTAACCACGGTTTTGCGCGGTTCTTTCAACCCGACGATTTCCACTTCTTCGCCCACTTTGATGACACCGCGTTCAATACGACCGGTGACGACCGTGCCGCGCCCTTTGATGCTGAACACGTCTTCCACCGGCATCAGGAACGGTTT
>JALVZI010000498.1:0-3855 GCA_027022125.1 Anaerolineae bacterium
AAATATAGCACAATCAGCACGGTTTTCACAACCGCAACACCCATCGCAATAGAAAGGTTGAACGGACCGAAGTTGTTAAATGCCACCGCCACCGTCACAACCAGCAATACCATCAAACTGAGATAAACGATGAAATATGTTTTTACCGGAATAACGTGTTCATTCAAATGTTGCATCGCGTGCTCCTATCCGTGACGGTTGATTAAATAGAGTAACGGGAATAAAAATACCCAAATGATGTCAACCAAGTGCCAATACAGACCGGTCATTTCCACCGGGGCATAATAATCGGGCGAGAATTTCTTTTTCCACCCCAAAAAGGCGATGATGCTGATAACCAGAATGCCAATGAGCACGTGCAACCCGTGCAAAGCGGTCATCGTGAAATACAACCCGAAAAACATTTCGACGTGCCGGGGATTGCCGGCACCCGTCCAAACAAAATCTTGTCCGGGAACCAGATGCGCCTGAAATTTCTGGCTGTATTCTATGCCTTTGAGCACCAAAAAAACGATGGCAAAGCCGATGGTGGTGAGCAAAAAGCCGACCATCTGCTTGCGTTTGCCCAACTGAATGGCGCGAACCGCCAGCGCCATGGTAAAACTGCTGGTGAGCAGTGCCGCCGTGTTGATGGTTGCCAGCACAATATCCAAATGCTCGCTGCCGGCGGCAAACGCTTCGGGGAACGACCAGCGATAAACGGTGTACGCGGCAAACAATCCGCCGAAAAACATGATTTCCGTTACCAGAAATATCCACATTCCAAAACTGTACGTTTGATGCTGCTGTTCAACATCATCAAACTGGTGCGCGACCACGCTGTTGTGTGCTACACTCATTGCATCTCCTCCGTGTTATGCGCTTTCTGCCGCCGTAACTTCCGGGTCGGGGTAGTTGTATGGGGGTTCGGTCACCACCGGCGTTTCGTCAAAATTGAATACCGGCGGGGGCGAACTGGTTTTCCACTCCAATCCGGTGGCATTCCACGGATTGTCGGGTGCTTTTTCGCCTTTCCACAGCGACCACATCAGATAAAAGAAGGGCATCAAAAACCCAACCAGCAGCAATGTTGCCCCCAGCGTTGACGACACCTGCCAAAATTGGAATTCGTCGGGGTAGGCGTGATACCGGCGAGGCATCCCCAAAAAGCCGACGATAAATTGCGGGAAAAAAGTAAAGTTGAACCCGAAAAAGGTGATGAGTGCGGCGGCAACTCCCCATTTTTCGGAATACATTCTGCCGGTAATTTTGGGCCACCAGTGGTGCAATCCCGCCAAAAATGCCATCACCATCCCGCCGACCATCACATAATGGAAGTGAGAAACCACAAAATAGGTGTCGGTCAAATGCACGTCGGTGGCAATTGCGCCCAAAAACAGTCCGGTCAGCCCGCCAACCAAAAACAAACCAATAAACGCCAGCGCGTAAATCATCGGAGTGGAAAAGGTGATGTTGCCTTTGTAAATGGTCGCCGTCCAATTGAAAACTTTGATGGCAGACGGAATGGCAACCAGATATGTTAGGAACGAGAAAATAATACCGGCATACGGCGACTGCCCGCTAACGAACATATGGTGTCCCCATACCAGAAAACCCACCACCGCGATTGCCAAACTGGAAAACGCCACAAAATGGTAGCCGAAAATCCGCTTGCGCGAAAAGGTGGTGATAACTTCGCTGATGACACCCATCCCCGGCAAAATCATAATGTACACCGCCGGATGCGAGTAAAACCAGAAAAGATGCTGGAAGAGCACGGGGTCGCCGCCCAATTCCGGGTCGAAAATGCCGATACCGAAAATGCGCTCAACCGCCACCAGCAGGATGGTAATCGCTACCACAGGCGTGCCCAATATCATAATGATGCTGGTGGCATAATGCGCCCACACAAACAGCGGCAATCGAAACCAGGTGAGTCCCGGTGCGCGCATTTTGTGGATGGTGGCGATGAAATTCAATCCGGTGAAAATGGATGAGAACCCGCTGAGAAAAATACCGATGCCCATCAGCGCGACAAACCCATTGGCGTATGATGTGCTATATGGCGCATAAAATGTCCAGCCGGTATCAACTCCGCCAGCCATCGCCGCACCGAGCGCAATCAGCGCGCCCACTATATACACATACCAACTCGCCAGATTGAGCCGGGGGAACGCCAAATCTCGCGCGCCGAGCATCATCGGCAGCAAAAAGTTACCCAGTGTCGCCGGAAGTGACGGAATCAGGAAAAAGAAAATCATAGTGATACCGTGCATGGTAAACACGCGATTGTAAACTTCCGATGTCATCAAATCCCCGGCGGGGGTCAGCATTTCCAGCCGAATGAGTGAGGCATAAAAACCACCGACGGTGAAGAAAAATGAGATGGAGATGAGATACAAAATCCCGATGCGTTTATGGTCGGTGGTTAACAGCCACGATTTTAAGCCATAAGCGACATTCAAATAGTTTTCTTTTTCTTTTAATCGCTGTGGTAAATCTAATGATGATGTGCCTAACACGGGCGGTTATCCTTTCGTACAATCTGTATATTTAAAAGTTATTCCAATTATTTATCGCCGATTGATTTCAGATATTCGACAATGTTTGCCACTTCTGCTTCGCTGAGCATACCGGCAAACGGTGGCATTGCCGGCGGGAATCCTTTCACCACTTTGGCGTTGGGGTCGAAAATCGACTCTTCCAGATATGCCTCATCTGCGGTGACGGTTTCGCCGCTTTCCAGTTCCACTTCGTGTCCAAAAATGCCGTTCAGCGGCGGACCGACCAGCATATCGCCGGTGACGGAATGGCACGCCGAGCACCCGGCTTTGGCAAACAATTCCGCACCCACATCAGCCGACGGGGTGGCTTCTTTACCGCCGGCGGGCGTCTCTGCCGGTGCGGCGGCTTCGGTGGCAGCGGCTTTCGGTTCGAGCGGGGCGGCTTCACCGGCATTCGGGTTTTTCAGCGATTTGATATAGGCTATCAGATTGATAATTTGCGCTTCCGACACTTGCCCTTCAAACGTGGGCATAATCGGCGCGAAACCTTTGACCACCTGCTCGTTGGGCAGCAAAATGGATTGGCGCAGATATTCTTCGTCCACCGCAACCACTTCGCCGCTTTCCAGTTCTGTCGTGGTGCCGAAAATACTACCCAGCGCGGGACCCACACTGCGCACGTCCGCTTTGTGGCAGCCAGAGCAGCCCAACTGCTCAAAAAGCGCTGCACCCGCTTCTTCCGGCGATAGCGATTCGCCTTCCAACCCGGTAACGGTTGCGCCGCCTTCGCTGGTGAGCCACGCCTCATAATCGGCAGGTTCCATCACATATACCGTGCCGGTCATCTGCGAATGGTCTGTACCGCAATATTCGGCGCAGAAAAGGTGGTATTCACCCACTTTGGTGGGGTTGAACCACAGTGTGGTATATCGCCCCGGCAGCACATCCTGTTTTACCCGAAACGCAGGCACGAAAAACGAGTGAATCACATCCTGCGAAATCATCCGCAATTTTACGGGCTGATTCACCGGCACGTGCAATTCGTTAATTTCGCGGCGACCATTGGAATGCTGTATCTGCCACATCCACTGTTTGCCGACCACCTGAATTTCCATCGCATCGGCAGGGGGGCGAATCATATTAAAATAGATGGATGTTGACCAGCCGAACATCCCAATTGCCAAAAACACAGGCAGAACCGTCCACGTAATTTCAATCATTCGCTCGCGGCGTTCATTGACTACCAGTTTGCGGTTAACTTTGTTGCCACGCCGGTAGCGGATGAAAAAGAAGAGAAAAATCATCGCCACTGCGCCGCCCAAAATTACCGATAGCCATATCAATGTCCAAAAATAGGCATCAACCTGCCCGG
>JALVZI010000498.1:3865-7115 GCA_027022125.1 Anaerolineae bacterium
TGGTAGAGGCTTGTCTGGGAAGAATTGGGAAATCAAACATAAGTTTTTCCTGTCTTTGTTGAAAGAGTTTTCATATTTTTGGGCTTGCGCCCGGAAAATCACATATTTTTGCCATTGCGGGCGCGCAATGACACCTCACTCGGCGGTTTTCCGTTTTTGCCACCGCCACCATGCCCACCATGCGCCGCCCATTAGCAATACCGTTGTCACCCCGGCAAAACGGATGATGGTCATAATTGCCAGTGTGTATTGCCCGGTTTCGGGGTCGTAACGGAAACAGCGCAGTAAAATTTGGTCAACCGGCGACCCGATTTTATTTTCTGCACCTTCCACCAAACTGAGCCGCAAATCGTTTGCCGGAAATTCCAGCCCGTACAGATAGCGGGTTAATTTTCCTTCCGGTGTGGCAACCACAATTCCCGCAGGATGGGCATATTGCTGAATTTTTTCATTATACACGTATGAAAACCCGACGACATCCGTTACTTTTTTCACCTGCTCGTCCGAATCGACGGTGAGAAAATGCCAACCGTCGGCGCTTTCGGGGCGATTGTATTTTGCTAGTAATTCGGCTTTTTTGGCGGCGGCATCTGCGGGTGTGTCGGTGGGGTCAATACTGAAAACTATCACATCGAACTGATCGCCCACCGTAAAATCTATCTGCTGCAAACTGGAAACCAATCCCGAATATACCAACCCGCACAAATTTGGGCATCGAAAATACGAGAGTACCAGTATCACCGGGCGGTCGCCAAAATAGGCGGAAAGTGGTTTCTGCGCGCCGGTTTCATCGGTAAAAATAACATCGAGTGGCAGTTGCGCGCCCAAATTCTGGTCGAATTTGACCTGCGAAATGGCGGCACTTTGGGTTTTGGGGTGAGAAACGCCATCGGGACCGTCTGCCGCGGCAATAACGGCGCCTGCCAGCGCCAGCAGCAGCGCCAGCACGATGGTTCGCCCCAAAAACCGAATGTTCATCACTATTGCCCTTCTCTCACGGGATACCCCTGTTCCAGCGCCAAATCCATCGCGCGGTCAATGGGAATGCGCCCGATGCTAGCATCTTTGTCCACCCAACCGTAGGTGGTCAGCATTTCGCGCTCGTGTGCGCGCATCGTTTGCAAATCGGCGGCGGGCTGCGATTGCAATCGCGGGGTGTTTTCCGGCAGTTCGGTCATCTGTTGGGTAGAAGCACCCTCTATTGCCACCCGTTTGGCTTCTTCTGCGCGGAACCAGATGGCGAAAACAACCATCACAATTGCCAAAAAGACGCCCAGCCCCGCCAATGTCCACACGATGGGTTTGACGGGAATATCGTGTGTTTCGTGCGCCGTATGCGGTTGATTAGAATGATTCGCTTGTTGCCGGTTGTCCATGGGGCACTTCCTCCTCCAAACGGGGGTCAAACTGCGGTAACAGCGACCGCTTTCCTAACTGAGAAACAAACAGGGCAATCCACAAACCGCCGATACCAAACAGTATCGAAAAATCGAGCCAGTGGATGGTGAAATACGATTTGAATGCAGGGGTGATGAACCAGTACAAATCCACAAACCGCATCACAAAAATCAACCAAGCGATGGCGGCGATGCGCCCGTAATGCCGTTTGTTGTTGCGCAGCAGCAAAAACAGGAACGGCACGCCAAAATGGAAAAGCACCAGCACAAACGCTACCCCGTTCCAGCCGTTGGCACTGCGAGCCAGATACCACGGGACTCCCTCCTCCCGCTCGCCCAGCCACATCATCAAAAATTGCGAAAGTTCAACATACGCCCACAGCACCACCATCGTCAGCAAAAAATTGCCCAAATCGTTAAATTGCAGTGGATGCAATTTGCCTTTAAAAACGCTGTCGTCTTTTACCAGCGAAAGGATAATCGTGGCGAAAGCAAATGCCGATGCACCCGCGCCCACGCCGAAAATGATACCGTAAATGGTGGAAAACCAGTGCGGCTCCAGCGACATCATCCAGTCAAACGAAGCGAATGTGACCGTCAAGCCCATTACCACGGTGGCGGGACCGCTGAACGTTTTCAGCCGGTCGTGGATTGCCATATCGCCGGTTCGGTCGCGGCGGTTTGACCACTGGCGGTACAGGTAGGCAATCGCCGACCAGATGACCAGATAGCCCAGCACGCGGAACACGAAAAACGGCACGTTTAAATATGGTACTTTGTGCTGCAACAGTGCATCGTGTGCCACAACATCCGGTCGCGCCCACACATACAGCGTCGGCAGTGCAAACAGCAGTGGGATGGCTAAAAGCATCATCAGCGGCAGGGTGGCGCTGCCCGCTTCTAAAATTCGCTGAATAACGGCTCCCCAGCGCCCGCTGACCAAATAGTGCATTGCCAAAATGAACACACTGCCCGCCGAAAGTTGCAGCCAGAAAATGAACCCGACCAGATACGACTGGAAGAATTGTTCGCTATTGAAAAAGAGTCCGGCAATTGAGACGACCACGCCCACGATGCCGATGCCCAACGCGATTCGCTGAATACGGTTAAATTGGGCAGAAAAATCGGTTGCTTGCTTCATGGTTACTGTTCCTCTATTTTCTGTACATCTTCTGCCGGTAATGCAGAAATATCTGCGTGTTGGCTAAGTTGCAGTGCGTGAATGTATGCCACAATCGCCCAGCGGTCTTCAACCTTTACCCGCGATTTGTAACTGTACATCGTGCCGAACCCGTTGGTCATCACATCGAAAAAGTAGCCGGGCGGCGCATCGCGCAGGCGGTCAATGTGAAATGACGGCGGTTGTTTGAACCCGCGCTGAACTACCATACCGTTTCCATCGCCCAATTGACCGTGACACGGCGCGCAAAAAACGTTGAACCGCTGCTGCCCCCGTTCCAGCACATCGCGGGTGATGGGCATCGGGTAATCAGTCACGTAATCACCGGCGAGACGCCCGGTGTACAGTTGCTCATCGAGCCGCAGTTGCCCGCGTGCTACCGTATCTGCCACCAGCGGGCGCGCCGAGCGACCGTCTTCAAAAAAGGTGTTTTCTTCCAGCGGGTCAAATCTCGGCTGAAAGCGCATCAGTTGTGCGCCATACAGTTGGTTTTCACACCCGGCAAGCGCCGTTAGAACCAGCAGCAGCATCGCCAATTTGGTGATTTTCATTTTGAAGATTGCGGCAGTGTATTGCATTAAATTTCCCATGGTCCAACCTCGATAGTAACTTCGCTGACAAGGTCTTCTGTTGTCGGCTCTTGCGGCGAGTGAGCAACATCGGTGATGCTGCC
>JALVZI010000499.1 GCA_027022125.1 Anaerolineae bacterium
ATTCCCGCTTTCGCGGGAATGACATGCGCTTCTTTTTCGATTATACATCTCGGGGTATATCGCATTTATAGGTTTTTTGAGTTTTGTCAGTCAATCAGCTTTGAACCTGAAACCACCGATGGCGTTGCGCGCCTCGCAATGACAGGTTGTTGCTATTATACCCGATTTTCCTGCCAGAGTCTGTAAATTTTCGGTATGAAAATTGTGCCGTAAAGAACCAATAACAGAATGGGTACGGTAATTTGCATACCATACCAGCCCCAAATAGGCAATCCGTACCCTGCCGAACCGAGCAGCGCGAACCAGCCAATCGGCATAGTGAACAGAAGCAGTAAATCTGTATGTTGAAAGTAGGGCAGCGCCAATGCAGCCGCGGTGAGCAGTCCGATGAGCCGTTTTTCTTTTGAAAGGGGTACCAGCAAAGGGGGCAAAAATAAAAGCAACCCCCATGCGCCAATCCAACGCCATAGCGTGATGCTGCCCCAATCATTCGGTGGAATGGTTTGGATGCGCTGAAACTCTTCCACAATCCACAGGGGATACACGATGAGCGAGACGACGGCAACCAGTGCGGGAACGATGAACACCCGCCATTTTTCGCGCCAAGCCGGTGTTGCCAGCGATAGCAGAAATAATCCTCCCAGCCCCCCCAGTTGATATTTTGCGGTGGCAATTGCCAAGCCCACCCCCGCCCAATGCCATTTTCGATTTGCCAATCCCCACCATAACAACGCCAAACACCCCACTACAATGCCGGCAATCTGCCCCACAAATAGCGTATACAGCATTTGGTAACTGACAAGCGCCAGCCATCCCCGTCCGCCAAAAACTCGCGCGGCAAACCATATCCCGCCGATGTTCAGCATATCCCAAATAATAATGCCCAGCGGTGCGGGAAGCCAGTGTAATATGGAAAATATGGGCAACAACCAATAGGCATAATAATAGTAAATAACGTTACCCTGACTGGCGTTCACAAAAATATTATAATCCACAAAAGGGAATACGTTTGGGTAAGGTGCAATGATGAAAATTAAACCTATCATTGCGAGTGCGATGGTCAACCCAAAAAATTCGCTGCGTGAAAGACGGGCTTTAAGGCGAGTATTGATGATAGCAGGGTCGGTGGTGAATCTGTTTTTCATAGAATTAAATGAAACTTTTACGCTTCTCTTTTTTTTTGCATCGAATTTTCACAAATCTTACAGATTTTATGCTTAAATTTGAGAAATTCGCGTTAATTTGATGCGGAAATCTGGTCAAACAAAAAGTTTCAATAAGTTTATGGTGTAAAAATAACCGTGTTTCCGTTATCGAAAACTTGCTGCCACCCGTTGTTTGCCAGCGCCCGCGCCAGCGGCGCATCCGATTCCATCACCACCAGCCGAATGTCATACCGGCGGAAAACGGTTTCCCAGCCGTCGCTGTTCAGCACGCGCAGATATTCTCGCAGAAAAGCGTCATCATACAAATCGGTGCGCCCGTCCACAAAAACGGGATAATCGGGATACAGCCGGTACAGCAAATACCCGCCGAGATTGTAACTGTTGAACATGTTTCCGGTGGGATGATTTTGGCGGATGAATGCCACCGCGTCGGCGGGGAAACGCTCGCGCTCGGCGGCGGCGATGGCTGCGGGCAATAGCACGGCAACCGCCTGCCCGACCGTCGCCAGTAGGAGTAAACCCAGCAGAATCCAATTCACGATTGCCATCGGTTTTGAGACGGGTTTGGGGCGACCGAGCCGCAGTGCTCCGAATTGACTTTCGAGCGCGGCGGTGCCATATCGCGCCAAAAGGGGAACCGAGACCACGGCGAAGATTGCCACGTTCCGCACGGCGAACATGCTCAGTGTCAGCCAGCCGCCGAAAAGCGCCAAATCCGTCCAATCCATCCGTTTGCCGTTGCGGGCAATCGCGGCGATGAGCAGCAGCACCAGCAGCAGAAAAACCTGCACAATCGGCTGGTGAAAATCGGGGCTTTGCCACTCGGCGATGAACGCCCGCAGTGCGCCGATTCCGACCGTGCGGAATGGATACAGCCACATTTGCCAGCCGTTGGGGTTCAGCGGCACCACCAGCAGCGATACGCCGAATGCCGCCAGCAACTTTTTG
>JALVZI010000500.1 GCA_027022125.1 Anaerolineae bacterium
ACCACGATGGTGGCAACCAGCATCAGTGTGGAACCCACAAACGTGTAGAGCATAAATTTCACGGCGGCATACACCCGTCGGTCGCCGCCCCAAATGCCGATGAGCAGCGCCATGGGGATGAGACTGGCTTCCCAAAAGGCGTAAAACAGGAACAGGTCGAGCGAGACAAACACCCCAATCATCGCCGTTTCCATCAGCAGCATCATCACCATATAGGCTTTCACCTGTTTGGTGATAGCCGTCCACGAGCTGAGTACCGCGATGAAAGAAAGCAGGGTGGTCAGCAGCACGATGAACAGGCTGATACCGTCAATGCCGACATGATAGTTGATACCCAAGGCGGGTATCCACGGGATATTTTCCTCAAATTGGAAGCCCGCGCCCGGAATAAAGGCAAAATACAACGGCAGCGACATCGCCAGCACAATCAGAGTGGTGATGAGCGTGACGGTTTTGATGGTTTTTTCCTGCGCGGCGGGGATGAACAACAGCGCCAACACCCCCAACAGCGGCACAACCAGCATTGCAGAAATTAACGGAAACCCAAGTTGATTCATAATGGTTACAACCTTATCAATTGGAAATGGTTATTGCCAATTTTTTATACGCAACCGCGTCATAAAATAACACCGGTTCGGTATTTTCAGTCCACAGATGGACACAGATGGACGCAGATTTTCGTAACTACCCAGCCTGCCATTGCGAGGCGCGTAGGGGCGACCTTTATGGTCGCCCGAAACAGGGCAGCCACAAGGGCTGCCCCTACAATTATTCGGGGCGAGCAGTGTGCATTGAACAGTTATAAATTATCTGTGTGAATCTGCGTTCATCTGTGGACTATTTTTACCTCACTTGAACATTGTCCCGTTCCGGCACGGTCACAAATTACCGCAGAAAGAAATACGCGCCGATGACAATCGCACCGACAAATATCGAAACCACATAATTGCGAACATATCCCGTCTGCCAGCGCGCCACAATGCCCCCCAGCCAGCCGACCGCTTTTGCGGAACCGTCCACCAGCACGGCATCAATCACGCCCATATCAACCACTTTCGCAAAGAATTTACCCAATCCCCGCGCCGGATTGACGAACAGCGCATCGTAAATTTCATCCACATAATATTTGTGAACCAGCAAATCATACGCCCACCCCGCCGATTGCGCGGTGCGCTCGGCGATTTGCGGTTTTCGCAGATACACCCACATCGCCGCGGCGATGCCCAAAATGACCAGTGTGCTGGAAAAAACCATCAGCCCGATTTCCGTGCCGAGCGCCATGTGGTGGGCTTCGGCAGCCAACTCGTGAGTCATCTCGAATATCGGTTCCAGCCAACCTTCCAGCCAGTTGGGTAGCCCGAATGCGGCGGGCAAGCCCATCAGCCCGCCCAGCACCGACAGTATCGCCAAAATGACGAGCGGGGTGGTCATGATGGACGACTCGTGGTGCAGGTGTTCCGCCACTTCCGCATCTTTCGGTTCGCCGTGGAAAGTCATAAAAATGGCGCGGAAAGTATAGAATGCGGTCAGCAGGGCGGTAAACACCCCGATGGCATACAGCCAGATATTCGCTTCAAATGTTTTTGCCAGAATTTCATCTTTTGAGAAAAAGCCCGCCGTCAGCGGGAAACCCGCCAGCGCCAACCCGCCGATGACAAACGTCCAGTAGGTGACGGGCAGTTTGTTTTTCAACCCGCCGAGCCGCCGCATATCAATCACATCGTTGGCGGCGTGCATCACCGACCCGGCAGCCATAAAGAGCAGGGCTTTGAAAAATGCGTGTGTCGCCAGATGGAAAATCCCGCTGGCATACGCCCCCACTCCGACCGCCATCACCATATAGCCCAACTGCGAAATGGTGGAATACGCCAGCACCCGTTTCAGGTCGAACTGCACCAGCGCGATAGTCGCCGCGTAAAGCGCCGTCACCCCGCCAATAACCGCCACCACCATCGAGGTTTGCGGCGCGAGCGCATACAGCACATTGCTGCGCGCCACCATATACACCCCGGCAGTCACCATCGTTGCGGCATGGATGAGCGCCGAAACGGGGGTGGGACCTTCCATCGCATCGGGAAGCCAGACGTACAGCGGCAATTGCGCGCTTTTG
>JALVZI010000501.1 GCA_027022125.1 Anaerolineae bacterium
ATCCATAGCGAAACATAGTGGATTCCCGCTTTCGCGGGAATGACATCATAAAAATTACCGATGATTTTTGTAATTTTGACACACCTTTCAAAAGTTTCATTTAGTTCAATAAAAAAACCCGCCCCCACAGGGACGAGTCTCGCTCGCGGTACCACCCTGATTCACCGCCTGCGTGCAGACGGCAATCTTGTTCCCGATTGGGTTTTCCGAATCGGGCGCTCCGGTAACGGCGAGCCAGCCGGGTTTGACTACCCACGGTTTCCCGCTTCACCAAACCACTCCAGAGGGAACTTCAACCGGTTTCCCCTCGGCGATGCTTGCAGTCTGTGACATCGCCTCCCTGACAGGTTTCACCGATTTACTTTCCTCTGTCATCGCGTTTTCATATCGCCCGAATTATACACAAAAATCACACGCGGGCAAAATATCATCGTCCCGGCATATTTGCCAGCGCCACCGACAGGTCATCACCATAATGCACGGTGTATGACGGCACGTGCCCGGCAGCCAGTTCCGCCAGCACTTCATCCACGCCATACGACGCGCCGAAACTGGCGGGGTCAATCACCACCGCCGTGATTTTCACCCCCCGGCTGGCAAGATGTCGCACCGCGCCCACCCACGCCGGTCGGATGGACGGCGTGATGACCATCACAGTGGTATTCCGGTCGAAACGGGTCCCTTCCGCCAGCAAAATTTGTTCCAGATTGATGGTTCCGCGCGGGTGAAGCACCGCCAGTGTTTCCAGCAGACGCTCTTCCTGCCGCGGACCACGGTCACTCTGAACGATTTCCACGTGCGAACCGGCGGGATATGTCAGCAGCCCCACCGAGCGTTCCTGCCGCAGAAAATGCCGCACCACCGATGCCGCCGTCACGATGCTGTACGCCTCGGTGCTGGGCGAAAGTTCCGGCACGTGCCAACTTTCCCACGGCACTTCCGGCACGGAAATGCGCGGCAAATCTTCATATGCCACCCCAACATGCACCGCGCGTTCCATATCCAGCACCAGCCAGATATCCGACATCGGGTCGAGTTCAAATTCTTTCACCATCAGCCGTCCGGTGCGCGCCGTGCTGCGCCAGTGAATGCGATTGAAACTGTCGCCGGGCGCATATTCCCGCACACCCGAAACGTTGGTGGTCACATAATGCGTGCGCCGCCGAACCACTTCCCCGCCGGTCAACTCGCCGAGCAGCGGTTGAAAATAGGGTAGCGGCACGGTGCGGGGGTACACCACCAGATATTTTTCCAGCGGCAGTTGCCGCTGAAAAACGAACAGCCCGAAAGGGTCGCCGGTGCGAACCGTCACCGGACCCAGCCGGAACCGTCCGCGCCGCAGACTCATCGTGCGCACGGTGTGCGAGCGGCTTTCGCCGCGCCCCACCCCGGAAACCACAAAACTGGCGCGATGCCCCGGCAATTCGGAATGGTCGAGCACTTCCAGCCACAGTTTCGGCAGGAAACCGGTATTTTCCACCAAAAACCGTTCTTCCACCATCTGTCCCACCTGCGAATGGATGCTCGGCGTGACGCGGGTGACGCGCACCCAGTGCAGATTCGCCCACGCCCACAAAAACGAAAATATCAGGATGCCGCCCAGCAGATATGCCAGCGTGAAAAATATCGAATCGGTGGTGATGAACGCGACGGCAGTTGCCAGCACCCACAGCACAAAAACCAGCCAACTGCGGGAAATGTTCCGTTTCAGCACGGCTACCTCACTTTTTGAGACGGGACGGGAATGGCGTGCAGAATTTCTGCAATCACATCTTCGGCGTTCACGTTTTTCATTCGCGCTGCCGGGCTGATGATGAGCCGATGCGCCAGTGCGGGTTCTGCCAACGCTTTCACATCATCAGGAATGACAAAATCGCGTCCATCCATCGCTGCGCGGGCTTGCGCCGTTTTGAAAATTGCCAAACTGCCGCGCGGACTCGCGCCGAGATACACATTCGGGTGGTCGCGGGTGGCGCTCACAATGGCGACGATATATTCTTTGATGCTGTCATCCACATACACCGCTTTGACCGCTTCCTGCAACTGCACCAATTCCGCCTGACTGATAACCTGCTGCAAATCGTCAATGGGATGGTGGAATTGCTGGGCGTTCAAAATAGCCACTTCCTGCGCGGGCGGCACATATCCCAATTGAATGCGCAGCACAAATCGGTCGAGTTGCGCTTCGGGCAGGGGGAACGTGCCTTCATATTCGATGGGGTTTTGGGTTGCCATCACCAAAAACGGATTCGCCATTTTATAGGTTGTACCATCCACCGTAACCTGCCGTTCTTCCATCGCTTCCAGCAGCGCCGATTGCGTTTTCGGGGTGGCGCGATTGATTTCATCCGCCAGCACAATTTCGGCGAAAATGGGACCTTCGCGGAATTCAAATTCGCGCTCTTTCTGGTTGAACACCGACACGCCGGTTACATCGCTGGGGAGCATATCGGGGGTAAACTGGATGCGTTTGAAACTGCAGCCGATGGAGCGGGCGAAGGTTCGCGCCAGAATGGTCTTGCCCACACCGGGCACATCTTCGATGAGCACGTGTCCCTGCACCAGCAGTGCCAGCATCGTTTTTTGCACGGCATCGTGTTTGCCCACAATGACTTTTTCGACATTTTCGCACAGTTTATCGGTAACGGATTGGATATTTTGCATAGATTGTCTTCCTTTGATGATTTTGGTGTTCAACATCAATTCGGAGTTTTCTCAGAAGAGAAATTACTTGTTTTCCCAAAATTCATGGTATGTCATTCCCGCGAAAGCGGGAATCCAGGCGTTCTTTCTTATGGATTCCGGATAATTTCCTGCGGAAATTTCCGGAATGACAAAAGCCCCGAGCTGGCATTATTTAGAATTTACGGCTTGACCGGGACGCGCCCGCGCGCTTTTTCAGTGTCTCGCATGGCGAGCAACGGCACGCCAACACCGTAGGTTACAAAATGCCCGCGCGGGGTAATTTCGATGACGGCATACGGTTTTGTTTGCGACGGGTCGGTTTTCAGCCCGCGGAACACCGCTTTTTTCACCGTGTCGCCGATTTCATCCCCATCGAGTATCCGCGCTTCGCCGGCAAAGGTGATGGTCGCCGCCGGAATTTTTATCCACGGCATCAGCGGGGCGCGTTTGGCAATGGGAATCGTCACCGAAATGTGCGGGTTCTGCCGGATGTGCCGCACTTTCCACGCATCTGCCACCGAAGAGAAATAGAGTTTGCGGTTCAGCACGACATACACAATTCCGGCGGTGCGAGCCTCATTTTTTGCGGAAACCATTCCCACCACCGCGAAAATCTGTTTTTCAATTTCATCCCAAACTGCTTGTGATGTGAGTGTGTCAACCATTTTTGCCTCCATTTTTCGGCGTGACCAGCATTCGCCGCAAAACTTTGCCCACAAACGATTTCGGCAACGCTTCGCGGAATTCGATGTCCCACGGCACGGCATACGGTTCCAGCCGCCGCCGGCACAATTCCAGCAATTCCTCTTTCGACAGTTTTGTGCCCGGACGCGGCACGACATACGCTTTAACACGCTGATTGCCATCCTGGTCGGTTGGCACACCGACCACCGCCACTTCCATCACTTTGTTATTTTCATACAGCACTTCTTCCACATCGCGGGGGTACACGCTGAAATCGCCCGCAGTGATGGCATCCCGTTTGCGGCTGATAATCTGGAAATAGCCCTCCGCATCCATCACGGCGACATCCCCCGTGTACAGCCAGCCATCCCGCAGCGCCGATTCGGTATCGTCGCCGCCGGACGGTTCATCGCCCCAGTAACCTTTCATCACCTGCGGACCGCGCACCACCAACTCGCCGATATTGCCGGGCGGCACGTTTTCGCCGGTCACCAAATCGACAATGCGGGCATCGGTGTTGGGCAGCGGCACGCCGATGAATCCGACTTTGTTTTGCCCGTCAATCGGGTTGGCGTGCGTGATGGGCGAGGCTTCGGTCAGCCCGTATCCTTCCACCAGATGGGCGTGCGTCAGTTTTTCAAACGCTTCCTGCACTTCGATGGGCAGCGGCGCGCCGCCGCTGATGCACGCTTTGATGGATGACAGCCCATATTGCCGCACATTTTCGGCTTGATTGATGGCGGTGTACATCGAAGGCACGCCGGGGAAGATGGTCGGTTTGTATTTTTGGATGTGCTCCAGCACCTGCTGCAACTCGAAAACGGGGAGCAGAATCATCGTTGCGCCCAGCAGAATGGGGACATTCATCGCGGTGGTCATACCGTAACTGTGCAACAGTGGCACCACCGACAAAAATCGTTCTTTGCCGTGTGCCAGATTCGGAACCCAATGCCGCGTTTGCAGCGCATTTGCCACCAAATTGCGGTGAGTCAACATCACCCCTTTGGGGTCATCGGTGGTACCGCTGGTGTAAATGACCACCGCCAGCGATTGCGGGTCAACTGTGATGTTAGGTGGCTCAATGGAAGCATCCATCATCAAATCGGTCATCAGCATTCCCACCGGTGGCGGCTCGTCAAAATTGACGGGCGCCGCGCCCGCCGCCTGCCAGCGCATCAGCATTTTTTTGTATGCGCTGCCGCTCACTGCCCGGCGGATGTCGGTCAGCACCAAACGGGGCGCATCGGTTTGCGACTGCACCACCTGCACCAGCCCGCCAAATTCGCGCAGGGTGACGAACACCTTTGGCGCGGTTTCCTCAATTTGACGGACAATCTGCGCCGCGCTGGCGTCGGGGTTCGGCAAAACGACCACCCCGCCTGCTTTCAGGGTGGCATAATATGCCACAATCATCTGCGGAATGTTGGGCAGCACCACCATCACCCGGTCGCCGGGCGAAACGCCCAGCCCGTGCAGGGCGTGCGCAAACTGGTTCACCAGTCGTTCCAACTGAATGTACGATAGTTTTTTGCCGTAAAAAATGGTGGCGGTCTGTTTCGGAACCCAATATGCCGCGCTTTCCAAAAATTTGTGCAGCGGCTGGGGGGGTATCGGCACAGTGGGCGGGGTGGCGGGACTGTAACTTTTCAGCCACGGGCGATATTCGTGGGGGTCGATGCCGTTGGTCAAATCGCGCCATGTGCTGCGCTGTTTATCTTCAATGAACCGTTTGATGGCGCGGTTGACGGCGTTATGGCGTTCCAACTGCACTTTATGTTTCGCCGAACCGACATCGTACACTTCCACATTGGGGATGGCGTCCACCACTTCATCGAAAACATAGCGCGGAAAATAGCGGTCGCGCTCGCCGGTGACAACCAGTGTGGGGGTGGTGATGGCGTGCATCTTTTCCCACCCTTTCCAGCGACGCAAATTGTTCAGCGCCATCCGTTTCATCACGTGAATTTCGGCGTTCCAACGCGGGCGATATTTCCACCACGGGCGGAAAAACCAGGTGGGAATGCGGTATGCCAGCGCGGTGATTTTCGGCAGGGGATATTCGCCGGCGGTTGCCAGCAGCACCAGTTTTTCCAGCCGTTCGGGATGCGCCACGGCATATTCCACACAAATCGAACCGCCGAAAGAGTGTCCCACCAGCACAAATTTTTCCGGCAGGTTGAGCGTTTCCACCACCGCTTGCAGGTCGGCGACCATTTCCGGCATGGTGTAGTTGGTGAATGGGGCGTCGCTCTGCCCGTGTCCGCGCAGGTCGGGCGCAACCACGCGATAATTGCGGGCAAACTCGTTTATCTGAAATTCCCACGTTTCGGCGCACCCGGCATACCCGTGAACAAACATTATCGTTTTTCGGGCGTGCTCGGGAGCAATGTCAATCACGCTCAAATTGTCGCCGGGCATACCCGGAATGGGCACAGGCACGCGGTACAGGTCAAAATCAAGTTGGATGGCACGGCGTTTCATGCCGCGAAGTTTGCGTTTCATAGTGTCAACCTCTCGTCTCTGCGGATTGGCATATTCGCCGGGAAATGTTAAAATAAAAAAGTAGCGAAGTACGAATAGCGAAGTACGAATAGCCAATCACGCATCACGTTTCACGTTTTCACGCAATACGAAATACGCAATACGCACCACAATCCCTATCCCTATTTCTGCTTCACTATTCACTAACCGGAAGGAGCATTCTTTGGATACCATTTCTCGCCCATGGTGGGCATTTTCGCTAACAATGCCGATGCTGGACACATCCCAGCGGGAGGAATTTCGCCCCGACGGGAGGGTGTTTTTAATTGAAGGCAAGCCGGTGTACAAAAGCCTGCACTGGGTGGTATACGGTCCCGCTTTCGCGGTGATGGCGCTGGCGGTGATGGGTGTGCTGGCGTGGCTCACCGATGTGCGCAATCAACCGCACAGCGCGAAAATCACGTTTGCGGTGTTCTTTTTTGTCGTGCCGGTGCTGGTGTGGCTCATCGGCGGGGTGGTGATGGGCAAACTGGTTCAATCGCGGCTAAAATCGCTGACCGTCGCCAACACCGAGCGCGTGAAAATTGTGGTGAACACCGCCGCCCGCACCCTGCAACTGAACGACAATCCGCCCATCCCGCTGGCAGACATTCGCGCCTTCCGGCTCATCACCGATGACGGCACATACTTCGCCCCAAACGATAAAATCGTGTCCATCTACCACCTGATTATGGAAACGGCGCAAGGTCATATTACTATCTTACCCAAATCTATGGGGAATATCAAACAGAAGTTGCAGCTAAAGAGTCAGTTAGAGAGTTTTTTGGGGGAATAGAAGGCAGAACACGGACAAACACAGATTGCAAAGGGCTGCCGGAACACACAGTTTACAAAGTGATATTAGACTATTGCATCATCCAATCTTAATTTTCGGGTTATCATGCCGGATTCTTATGAGAAACTAAAATTCTCACGCCAAGACGCCAAGAAAAACAAAGATTTTTGTACTCGAAAATACACAGGAAGGCTCTTAAATCTTTGCGACTTTGCGGCTGTGCGTGAGGCAAATATCTTTTTCAGTGGACTGTACACCGGTCAGGTAGGTCAAAGAACTAAATGAAACTTTTGAAAAGTGTGCCAAAATTACAGAAACCATCGGCAATTTTTTAAATGAACTAAATGAAACTTTTGAAAGGTGTGTCAAAATTACAAAAATCATCGGTAATTTTTATGATGTCATTCCCGCGAAAGC
>JALVZI010000502.1:0-4977 GCA_027022125.1 Anaerolineae bacterium
CCCGTGCGGCCGTTGCGCCAAGCGAGCCACGCCATGTCCGGCCCGAATTGCAGGGCGGGCAGCCGGGGCAGGCGGATGTCGGCGGGGTGTTCTCCGGCGGAAATGCGGCGGCACACCGCGGCGAGATGCGACTCGAAATCGGGTGTCGCGTCGAGACTCAAGCCGTGCCATGGGGCGCATTCGCCCGTGCCGGTGCGCCCGTCGGCGTGCAGGCGCAGAAAATAGACGGTCTTTTCGCGCAACACCCCGCGACTCGTCCCGGCGGGGGTTCGGAAATGCAAGACATATTTTTCGTGAGTTGCAGAGAATTTCATTTGTATAAAACGTGATGCGTGAAACGTGAAAACGTGATGTGAAACTGTCACGCATCACGCATCACGCATCACGCATCACGTTTCACGACCTACGGGAATTTCGGAAATTTCGAGAAATCCGGTTCCCGTTTTTCGAGGAAGGCGTTTTTGCCCTCTTTCGCTTCATCGGAAAGGTAGTAGAGCAGGGTGGCGTTTCCGGCGAGTTCCTGAATGCCCGCTTGCCCGTCGAGTTCGGCGTTGAAAGCGGATTTCAGCATCCGAATGGCGAGCGGACTCCGTTTCATAATTTTGCGCGCCCATTCGACCACCGTATCTTCCAGTTTGTCCAGCGGCACAACGGTGTTCACCAGCCCCATTTGCAGCGCCTCCTGCGCGTCATACTGGTCGCACAGATACCAGATTTCGCGCGCTTTTTTCTGCCCGACGATGCGCGCCAGATAGCTCGCGCCGAAACCGCCGTCAAAACTGCCGACCTTCGGGCCCGTTTGCCCGAACCGCGCATTCTCGGCGGCGATGGTCAAATCGCAGACGACGTGCAGCACGTGCCCGCCGCCGATTGCCCAACCTGCCACTGCGGCGATGACCACCTTCGGGATGGAGCGGATCATTTTTTGCAGGTCGAGCACGTTCAGCCGCGGCACTTGGTCTGTGCCGACATATCCGCCGTGTCCGCGCACGCTCTGGTCGCCGCCGGCGCAAAACGCGCGCCCGCCTTCGCCCATAAACACAATCACCTGAATGTCGGGGTCGTTACGGCAGATGGTCATCGCGTCAATCATTTCTTCCACCGTCAGCGGGGTGAAAGCGTTGTGTTTTTCGGGGCGGTTGATGCTGATGCGGGCAATGCCGTCAAAAAACTCAAATTTGATTTCCTGATATTCTTTGATGGGTTTCCACGGGTTTTTCAGTTGCATAAAATCCTCCTGATGCGTGATGCGTGAAACGTGATGAGTGATGCGTGAATCACGTTTCACGCATCACATTCTTGAATTTCCAAAATAGTTTTGTGTTCACCTCACTATCGGTGAAAATTTCCAGAATTGCCGCGCCGGTGTCGGGGGTGAAGAATGACGGCAGGGCGTTTTCCAGCGCCGGTGTCGCATCGGCGGAAAAATATGTCAGCCCGAAATCGGCGGCGGTGTTGCGTGCCGAAAGTCGGTGCGGGGTGAAAAAATGAGTCTCCAACTCGGCGGGCGGCAGGTTTGATGGACCGTCAATCAGTTTGAAAATGCCGCCGCCGCCATTATTCAGCACCACAATCCGCAAATTTGGCGGAAGGTGATTGTGCCACAAACTGTTTCGGTCGTAAAAAAAGGCGAGGTCGCCCGAAATGAGCACGGTGGGCGCGCCGGTGGCAATTGCCGCGCCGACCGCCGTGCCGGTGCAGCCGTCAATCCCGCTCACGCCGCGATTGGCATTTACCCGCACATCGGCGCGGGGCAGGGTGAGGTAATTCGCATAACGAACGGGCATACTGTTCCCCAGATGCAGATTCGCCCCGGCGGGCAGATGCACCAGCACGCGCTGCACGGCTTTAAATTCGCCGAAATCCGCACCGGTGAGAAAATCATCCAGCGCGGCGGCGGCACGGTTTTCCGCTGCCAGCCATGCTGCCCGAAAATCGCCGGATGCGGCGGGCGTTTCCGCCAGCGATGCCAGCACCGGTGGCACATCGGCGGCGATGACCCGCGTCAGCGACTGAAAAGTGTCCACCGCCTGTCCGACGGGGTCGATGTGCCAGTGTGCGGCAGGGCGATGCGCGCGCAAAAAGAGTTTCAGGCTTTTGGAAACCACCGCGCCGCCAAAACTGACCACCAAATCGGGTGCGGGCACGTTTTTCCCGCTGAAAATCATATCGGCGTGCGGGGCGGTCACAGCGTCGGGTGGCACATTCGCGGCGATGTCCGCCACCACTGCCACAGTCGGGTCGGCGGAAAGGGCACGCAGCGCCGCCGCCAATTTTTCATCGGGGGGATGGAGTCCCGCGATGACGAGTTTTTTTCGTGCCGATTGCCACCGCTCGCGCAGGGAGTCCATTTCGGCGGGGGAAAGAATTTTTTGCGCGGGGGTGTGGCGGATGAGCGGCGGATGGGGCGGGGGAGCGGCTCCCTCGCCCCGCGCGAGATAGAGCGGTTCGCGGCGGGGAACATTGATATGCACGGGACCCGGCACGGGGTATCGGGCGCGGAGAATGGCTTCAGAGAGGATGCGCTCGGCGTGGCGGGCGGCATCGGGATGCGATGTGTCCGGTGGCAGTTCAAACTCGCCGCGACTGTGCGGGGCATACAAATTTTGCTGGTGGAGCGTTTGCCCGTCCTGTTGGTCAATCCATTCCGGCGGGCGGTCGGCGGTGAAAACGAGCAGCGGGATGCGTTGATAAAAGGCTTCGGCGACGGCGGGGGCGAAGTTGAGCGCTGCCGTGCCGCTGGTGCACACCAGTCCGACGGGCGCGTGCAATTGCTGCGCCATCCCCAGCGCGATGAACGCCGCGGCGCGCTCGTCCACCACCATCCGCACCGAAATGTCGGGATGGCGGGCAAAGGCAATCGTCAGCGGCGCAGAGCGCGAGCCGGGCGAGATGATAAAATGCCGCACGTCGTGGGCGGCACAAATGGCGGAAATGGTGTTTGGGTTCATGGTGTTATGGTTCAAAGTTCAAGGTTCAAAGTTTGGGTTGGAAGTTGGGTTGACAACTTTGAACCAAAAACCTTGAACTTTGAACTACAGTACAGACAGCAGGGTTTTCGATTTGAGAACGGTTTCGTGCCATTCGGCTTCGGGGACGGAATCGGCGGTGATGCCCGCGCCGATATACAGCACCGCGCTGCGGGTTTTCAGTTGCATACAGCGCAAATTTACGTGCAATTGCGATTCGCCGTCAATGTGAACGGGTCCCAAAAAACCGCTGTAAAAAGCGCGATTGTAATTTTCCTTTTCCAAAATGAATGACAGCGCTTCATTTTTGGGCATGCCGCACACCGCCGAGGTGGGGTGCAGGCGATGCAAAATTTGGTTTGCCAGCCGGTGCAGGTTGGCGGGGGAGTCGGTGACGGTGAATGTGGTTTGCAGGTGTACCACATTCCCCGCCGGAACAGTGCGCGGTCCCACGGTGGAAAACTTTCGCAAACCGATGTCGTGGAAAAAATCACGGATATAATCGCTGACCAGCGCCTGCTCTTCAATTTCCTTCTGCCCCCAGCGCACCGCTTCCAGCGGTTTGTCGACGGGACGGGCTTGTGTGCCCGCCAGCGCCACCGTGCGCAGCGAATTTTGCCGCAGGCTGAGCAGCAATTCCGGGCTGGCGCCAATCCACGTGCCCACGCCGGGAATGGATACCAGCGACACAAATGCGTGCGGATAGCGGTCGCTGAGCGCGGCGAACAGTTTCACCGGATTGAAATTCGGCGGCAGCGGGGTTTCGGTGGCGCGAGATGCCACAATTTTTTTGATGCCCGATTCTTTAATGTATTCGATGGCGTCTGCCACCAGCGCGCAAAATTCCGCTTTCGATGCGGTGGCGGTGACGGTGTAATCGGCGGGCAGCCGCCAGCCGGTTTCGATGGGGGCATCGCTGTGCGCCAACTGCCGGTATCGCGCCAGAAAATCGGCACGGGCAACGGGGAAATCATCGGCGGGAGAAAATCGGTGGTCGGTGGGGGTAACATACAGCCCCGCGCCGATGAACAGCGTGCCATGATGGTCGGTGTTCACAAACGGCGAAAAGGCGAACCCCGCCCGGTGGTCGGTGAAATCGATGCGGGTGGGAGAGATGGTCGGGTTGAAATCAACCACCGCAAAGCGGGCGTTTTTTCGCGGATGATGCCACAGCGCCACCGGCAGACCGGTATCGATGGCGGATTGATAGACGGCGTTCAGATTTTTTTCGGTTTTTAAATTAAGCGGCACATCGGTTGGACTGATTTTCAGTGCCGGGGTTGATTCTAGCATAGGTTGTCGCTCGATGTTATTTTTTGTCAACAATCATCACCGTTAACCTGCCGACGCAGACCCGTTTCCCCTGCTCATCGGTGATGGTCACATCCCACACGTGCGTGCGTCGCCCCAAATGGATGGCGCGTGCCGTACCGAAAACGTATCCTTCTCGCACGGAACGCAGATGGTTGGCGTTAATTTCGATGCCCACCGGCGATTGTTTCGACAGGTCGATGCACAGGCTGGAGCCGACGCTGCCCAGCGTTTCAATCAGCGCCGCCGATGCCCCGCCGTGCAGCAGTCCGAACGGCTGTTTGGTGCGGTCATCCACCGGCATTTTCGCGCTGATGAAATCGGGACCGAGGTCAGTATATTCAATGCCCAGATGACCCGCCATCGTGTTTTTCGGCATATTATTGAGAAGTTCCGCAGTTACGGACGGATTGATGATTGGCATAGTTTGGTTATGTGTTCAAGGTTCAAAATTGGTGGTTTTTTGCGTTTCACCGATGTTTGTCTGCGGTAGACGTATTACGTGTTCCGTGTTGCATAATTTTACACAATACGCAAACCATAGCATAATCAACTATGGTAGTCAAGTTCCCCAAAAAAATTTGCGCAAGCACTACTGCATCATCTAGTCTTAATTGTCGGGCTATTGTCCACTGACAAAAGGTGTAAAAATTGAACCACAGAGGCGCAGAGGCACAGAGAAAATAAGGTTTGAGAG
>JALVZI010000502.1:4987-7091 GCA_027022125.1 Anaerolineae bacterium
CTGTGCCTCTGTGGTGAAAAATTAAACCTTTTTTCAGATGAACCATTACAGAGAGAGTAATCCTACTTTTTAGATTGGGTGATGCAGTAGTTTGGGTGTTTTTACGCAATCTAAACGCAGTTTTAATGTGATTTTGATTGTGGCTGTGTATCATGCAATCGCGGTAGGTTTGCAATTTCCTGGAGGAGGTATGCACGAACCGATTGTGCCGGCTGACGCGCTGTATAATGTGGCGATGGCGGTCGGTACCAGTTTGGATTTA
The DNA here is from genome assembly GCA_027022125.1 of Anaerolineae bacterium. Lineage (GTDB taxonomy): Bacteria > Chloroflexota > Anaerolineae > 4572-78 > 4572-78 > JANTHQ01. The sequence continues at coordinate 5,250 of JALVZI010000502.1, forward strand.
AAGAAAACGATCTGCACCGCGTTGCAGACAATCGTTCGGGCATTTGATTGCACCACCGGAATGGTGATGTTTGCCGGGTGGGAAAGCGACCGTTTGGTTGGGCTGCGCACGGAATGTGTTGTTCCCGCCGAAGCGGATGCGTTCCCTTCGTGCCGTCAAGCCGTCAAACACGCCGAATCGCTGTTGCGCGGGCAAACCAAACGCAGTTTGGCGCTGCTGTCGCCGCAGCAAACCCAACTGCCGAAAAGCGTTACCGCCTATTTTTTCCCGCTGCCGCAATATGGCGTGCTGATTTTGGGTAAACAAACCGTACCGCTCACCCCCGAACAGATTTCCGCATTCGACCCCATTTTACACAAACTTGAACAGGCAATTGACCACGCCCTGCGCTTTCAGAAAATCCAGCAGGAATTGACGGATTTGCAATTGCAGCAGCAAGCCACCACCGCGATGGTTGACGATTTTTTGACAGCGGTATCGCACGAATTGCGCACCCCGCTGACGCTGATTATGGGCTTCATCGAAACATTGCTCGATGGTCGCCCCGGTCCGCTCACCGACACCCAGCGGCGGTTTTTGCAGAACAGTTATCACAGTTCCGCGCAAATGCTCGATTTGGTGGATAACCTGCTGATGGTCATCCACTTTCGGCAGGGACGGGTAAAACTCAACAAATACCCGCTGCACCCGGGGCATCTGCTGGAGGAACTGACCGCGCAAATTATGGGACTCGCCGAGACCAAACGGGTATCGCTGACCATTGATAGCAAATGGGAAGTTGACCGGATGTGTGTGGGTGACCGGCGCTGGTTGGAAAAAGTAGTACTCCAACTGGCAGATAACGCCATCAAATTTACCCCGGCGAACCAACCCGTGCGCATCGAATCGTATTTTCAGAATGAGCAGTGGGTTTTCCGCGTGACAGATTCCGGCAGCGGCATCCCCGAAAGTGAACTACCGTTGATTTTTGACCGGTTTTATCGCGGGCGCAACGCCAAATCCGAGCAGACGCACGGCGTGGGTGTGGGTTTGTGTATGTGCAAAAATATCATCGAAGCGCACGGTGGGAATATCGGCATAAAAAATAACCCCGAAGGGGGCGTCACGGCATGGTTCACCCTGCCGGTGGGGAAAAACGTGTAAAATCCGCATTGCCAATCTCTGTTTATTGGGTTATAATTGTGCCTGATATATGATGGAGGTAGGTTATGGGAGACCGGATTCTCGTCGTTGATGATGATCCACTGGTTTTGGAGTTGGTAGAATACAACTTGCGCGGGCGAGGGTACGAAATTATCACCGCCAAAGATGGGCAGGACGGCATCCGCAAATTTCACGAAACCCGTCCCGATTTGGTAATTTTGGATGTGGCAATGCCGAAACTCGACGGTTATCAAGTTTGCCAGCGCATCTGCGAAGTTTCGGATACGCCGATAATTATGCTCACCGCCAAAGGGCATTACGAAGAAGAAATTATCAAAGGGCTGGATATGGGCGCGGATGATTATGTCGCCAAACCTTTCCGGGTGGGCGAACTGCTGGCGCGTATCCGTGCCGCATTGCGGCGTGCCCGCACCCAGCCCGCCGAAATTCCTTCCGCATCATATCACGATGATTACCTGCATATTGATTTGAGCGCACGGGTGGTTACCTGCAACAACCAGCCCGTCAAATTGACTCCCACCGAATACAAACTTCTTTCATTTCTAGTGAAAAATAAAGGGCGCTGGCTCGAATTCCGGCAGATTTTGGAAAATGTATGGGGTTTCGAGTATATTGATGATATTGATTATCTGCGCGTGTACATTTGGCACCTGCGCCGAAAGTTGGAACCCGACCCCA
>JALVZI010000503.1 GCA_027022125.1 Anaerolineae bacterium
TTCCTGCATCCAAAACCGAAGAGCGGCGCGGCGGGCATAAACTTCATCGGTTGCCAGTTTTTCTTCATCAAAACCCATACCGTCGAGTTTTTCAATCAGATACAACCGCCGCACTTCATCTTCATCTTCCAAATCTTCCGGCTCGTAATCTTGCGTCGCCATCCACTGCCACGCTTCATCGGTGATTGCCTGCCATGCGCGATCCATCAGCCATGCGCGAGACAACTCGGCGGCGATTTCATCTTCGTGCGCACCGTCAAACACCGGCGTGACCGCCCGGAAGCCCAGACGATCCACCGCATAACCCAGATGCGTTTCCAAAATCTGCCCGATATTCATTCGGGCGGGCACACCCAGCGGATTCAAAATTATCTCAACCGGTGTACCGTCTTCCAAATATGGCATATCTTCAATGGCGACAATTTTGGAAATGACACCTTTGTTTCCGTGTCGACCCGCCATTTTGTCGCCTTCGCCCAATTTGCGTTTTTGGGCAACCACCACCCGCACCATTTTTTCCACACCCGCCGACAAATCGTGATGCTCGTCACGCGAAAATTCGTGAACATCAACCACAATCCCCCGGTCGCCGTGCGGCAGACGCAGGCTGGAGTCTTTCACCTCGCGGGCTTTTTCACCAAAAATTGCCCGCAGTAATTTTTCTTCCGGCGTGAGTTCCGTTTCGCCCTTGGGGGTAATTTTCCCCACCAAAATATCGCCGGGACCCACTTCTGCGCCCACGCGGATGACGCCGTTTTCATCCAAATCTTTCAGCGCCTCTTCCCCCACATTCGGGATGTCGCGGGTAATTTCTTCGGGACCGAGTTTGGTGTCGCGGGCTTCGATTTCATGTTTTTCAACATGGATGGACGTGAATTTGTCGTGGCGAACCATATCCTCGCTGATGAGAATGGCATCTTCAAAATTGCCGCCCTCCCAACTGATGAACGCCACCAGCACGTTTTGTCCCAGCGCCAAATCGCCGCCTTCGGTGGAACTGGAATCCGCCATCACATCGCCCACACTGACGCGCTGCCCTTTGCTGACGATGGGGCGCTGGTCAATGCAGGTGGATTGGTTGGTGCGCGCAAATCGGCGCAGCAGATACTCGTGCAATTCGCCATCGTCAGATTTAACAATGATGGATTTGCCGGTCACGCTGACAACTTCGCCATCGTGCCGGGAAATCACCAACTGCCCGGAGTCTTTCGCGGCATACGGTTCCATACCCGTGCCCACTGCCGGCGCGTCCGGGCGCAGCAGCGGCACAGCCTGTCGCTGCATGTTCGACCCCATCAACGCGCGGTTGGCATCGTCGTGCTCCAAAAACGGAATGAGTGATGCGCTGACGCCCACAATCTGCTTCGGCGACACGTCAATATAATCGATGCTCGTCACCGGCTCTAAACTGGTTACATGCCCCTGACGCGCCTCAACGCGCTCGGTGAGAAATGTGCCGTTTTCATCCATCGCCGCATTTGCCTGCGCGATGGTGTACAATTCTTCATCATCCGCCGAGAGATAGTGAATTTCATCGGTAGCGGCGGGCATAATTTTCACCGGTTCTTCAAGTTTCAATTTTACGATTTTTTTCGCCAGTTTTTCATCAATGACCGCGCCGGCTTTGACGGCGACTTTTCCGGTTTTCGGATTCAGCACATCTTCCCGCAGCGTGCGAGAAATCAAACCCTCAACATCGTCTGCCGCCACTTCCCGAATCACTTTCCGGTAGGGCGTTTCCACAAAACCGTAATCATTCACCCGCGCGAAAGATGCCAGTCGCCCAATCAAGCCGATGTTGGGACCTTCCGGCGTTTCGATGGGGCAAATGCGCCCGTAGTGGCTATAGTGCACATCACGCACATCAAACCCGGCGCGCTCGCGGCGCAGACCGCCGGGTCCCAGCGCGCTGAGGGTGCGCTTGTGGGTCAGTTCATCCAGCGGATTGGTTTGCTGCATAAATTGGCTCAACTGGCTGCCGCCGAAAAATTCGCGGGTGGCAGCCACCACCGGACGAATGTTTATCAGTGACATCGGCGTGATTTGGTCGGGGTCTTTAATGGACATTCGCTCTTTGACAACCCGTTCCA
>JALVZI010000504.1 GCA_027022125.1 Anaerolineae bacterium
TTTTGTGTAACTGCATTTAAGCCACGAATTTTCACAAATTTCACGGATTTTTAATGTCATTCCGGAATTTCCCGCAGGGAAATATCCGGAATCCATAGCGAAACATCGTGGATTCCCGCTTTCGCGGACATGACATCATAAAAATTACCGATGATTTTTGTAATTTTGACACACTTTTCAAAAGTTTCATTTAGTTCATTTCTAAAATTGCTTTGATGGGTGAGTGAATTTCTATCCCTATCCTGAAGGAAATTGGGTGAATATAAAAAGGTTGCACTACGCAGGCAACCTATTGCTGTTACACTGCGTCATTGCGAGTAACGGTTGTGTGCGTAGTACAACCAAAAACGCTAAAAAAAGATCCAAATCAGGCGAAAACAATTTAGAGGCATCATTGCGGATAGCGTGTGGTTACGGTTTCCACACTGTCCAAATTTTGCCGACCATATCGGGACCCGGTTTGAGGGTCGGTTTGCCGGGTTCCCACTCGGCGGGTGTTGCTTCTTTTCCGCCGGTTTCGCGTACCAGTTGGAACGCTTTTACCTGACGAATGGTCTCGTTCATGTTGCGTCCCACCGGCGGGGTGAGCACTTCCATCGCTTGAATGACGCCATCGGGGTCGATGATGAAACGTCCGCGCATTTCTACGCCGGAATCTTCATCATACACGCCGTAAACTTTACCGACGTTTCCGGCAGCATCGGTACCCATTTGCCATGGGATACCGCCGTCAACCATTTTGGAGAGTTCGTTTTCGTCCCACATTTTGTGAGTGAAAATGCTGTCCACACTCATCGAAATAACCTCGACGCCGAGGTCTTGCAATTCCTGATACCGGGCAGCGACCGCTGCCAATTCGGTAGCTCAAACGTAGGTGAAATCACCGGGATAGAAACAGAGTAACACCCATTTTCCGAGATAATCGGAGAGTTTTACACTGGAAAATTCGCCTTTATGATAGGTGGGCGCCTGAAAATCGGGCGCGGGTTTGCCAACTTTTGCCTGTACCATTTGTACCTCCTCTTGTTGTGCTGCGGGTGATGGAGTCGCATCGGTGGTGGATGTGTCAGTTACACTTGCGCCGGTTGGTCTGGCGCAGCCTACATCTGCCATAAAACACCTCTCTTTTTAATAAACGATACCTCGTATATGTTTTCTGCCTGCGGCTACCTGTCATCGTCATTGATGGCAAACAGCCGCCGAGAGAAAATCGATGTTTTTAAACGTATTGCGTATTGCGTGCTGCGTAATTTCACGCAACACGCAATACGCGGCACGCAATGACGCTATTTCACCACACCTGCTTCCAGCATTGCCATATAGATTCGCTCGGCGGAATATGGCGGTCCGTCCAGCCGCACGCCGACGGCATCGTAAATGGCGTTTGCCAGCGCGGCGATGGTCGGCACCATCGGGTGTTCGCCGACACCGCGCGCGCCCCACGGACCATCATCCTGCGGTTCTTCCACAATGATGGTGGTCATTTTGCGCGGCACATCGGTGGCGGTGGCGATGCGATAATCCACAAAACTGGGGTTCTGCATATAACCGTCTTTGAGCATCATTTCTTCAAAAATGGCGGAACTCAACCCCTGCACAAAACCGCCTTCCATTTGCATATGCACCAGCGCTGGGTTGATGGCACGTCCCATATCAAAGGCGGATACGGCATTGATGACATCAATTTTGCCGGTATCCAAATCGACTTCCACTTCCAGCGCCTGCGCGCCGGTGGTGTAGTGTACCACCGCCCGCTCGCCCTGACCGGTCTCTTTGTCCAGCCCGGTGACATACGTTGGCATAAATTTGCCCCGCCCGATGATGGGTCCGCCAATCCAGCCCTGGTTGTTTTCTTTGGGAATGCCGTAAATGACAATGTTTTTCAGGGAAATATCGCGCTCGCTTTTGTAACTAACCACTTTCCCTTCCACGATGTCCAAATCTTCGACATTTTCATCCCACGCTTCGGCGACCATATCCAAAATTTGCTGGCGGGCATCTTCGGCGGCGGCTTTGACGGCGTTGCCCATACTCCACGTCAACCGACTGGCGACAGTTTGCCATTCGTATGGACTGTATTGGGT
>JALVZI010000505.1 GCA_027022125.1 Anaerolineae bacterium
GCCCCGCGCACTATGCGCACGCCACGGTGCAACATTATATCGCCGCGGTGAAACGCTTTCTATCGTGGGCGGTGGCGCAAAACTATCTGCCGCAATTCGATTTGGGGAAAACGGAGGTGCGGCTGAAAAACGGGCGCAATCAATCGCGGAAGGCATATCCCCACCGCAAAATTGACCCCAATTTGGCGGCAATTGTTTTGTATTATGATGAATTTCCATTGCCGGATGATACCCCCAAAGAGGGCGAATCTGGTTTGAAACAGTGGCATCGGCGGCGGCAGAAAATTGCAATTTTGCGCAATCGTGCTATTCTGCACGTGCTGTTCGACACGGGACTGCGCGTGAGCGAACTGACCGGGCTGCCCCGCGATGAAATTGACCGCGCGCTGAAAACCGTCCCCCTGCCGGAAGATGTTGCCATCGAAGTGACGGGCAAAGGCGGGCGGCGGCGCACGGTGTGGATTACCCAAGATTCGCTGCGGAGCATTCAGGCATATCTCGATGCCCGCAACGACCCGTCGAATGTGCTGTTCACCGGCAGCAAAAAGGGCGTGCCCATCACCCGGCAAATGGTGTGGAAAATCGTCAAAGACGGGGCAAAAGCGGCGGGCGTCGGCGATTTTACTGGACCGCACGCTTTTCGGCACTGGCTGGCGCGGCAATTGTTCAATGATGAAGATAACCCCGTCCCCATCGAAGACGTGCAAGCGCTGTTGGGGCACGCCAGCCCGAACACCACTCGCACCATTTATGCGCCGCATTCCAGCAAATCTCGCTTGCACAAAGCGCTCAAACGCGCCCGCAAGCGCCCGGAAGAGACGATTACAAATAGTGAATGACGAATAACGAATGGATGGGTGAGAAAGTGAGAGAGTGGGAAAGCGAGACCTGCCACCTTGCTACCCTGAAACTTGAAACCAGAAACATTGAACTTTGAACACGAAACAAACTAACCAAACTTTCGCCGTTATCAATGGCGACCTCATCCCTTTCGACCGTGCCACTATTTCGCTGGCGCACCCCGTTTTTCTGACCAGCCACGGGGTGTACGAATCGATTCAGGTGGATGGCGGGCGCCCCTTTTGCCTGTCGAGCCATTTGCAGCGGCTGACCGCTTCTGCGCAATTGCTGGCAATTGACCTGCCCCCGCTCGAAACGCTGCACGAATGGGCGCGGCGGCTCATCCGCACGCTGCCGGGGCAGACATACGCCCTGCAAATTTTAGCCATCGCCCCAACTGCAACTGAACCGCTGCTGGTGGCATTTCTGCCCAAACCTCTGCCCCGATACGCCCCGACGCTGTATGAAAACGGCGCGGCGGCAATCACTTTTGCGGGCGAACGCGCGCTGCCGCAGTGCAAATCGCTGAACACGCTGGTGAGTTATCTGGCGCGCGCCGAAGCGCAACGGCAGAACGCGCTGGAAGCAATTTTGGTCAGCGGCGGGATGTTTCTGGAAGGCGCGCGGAGCAACGTTTTTGTGGTGGATGCGGCGGGGCAACTGCTCACCCCCCCTGCCGAAAAAACGCTATCCGGCATCACCAAAGAGGTTGTGCTGGCGGAGATGGCGAAAACCAACCATCTCCCGCTGGCGCGCGACATCCCCGTGGATACCCCCCTGCGCGAAATGTTCATCACCAGCACCAGTATGCACGTGATGCCCATCACCCGGCTGAACGAGAAACCCGTCGGCGATGGGCGAGTGGGTGAAATCACAAAAATGGCGGCGGCGCGGTTTGAGGCTTTCTACCGCACGGCTATGCGCAATTCATTGGAATAATTTGGGATATTTGGGATATAATTTGGGAAAAGTATGTCATACCGGAATTTCCCGCAGGGAAATATCCGGTATCCACAGCAGAGAACAGTGGATTCCCGCCTTCGCGGGAATGACAGTAAAATTTTTCAAGGAACTTGTTGAAACTTTTTGTGTGATTGAAATTCAGCCACGAATTTTCACAAATTTCACGGATTTTTAATGTCATTCCGGAAATTTCCGCAGGAAATTATCCGGAATCCATAGCGAAACATAGTGGATTCCCGCTTTCGCGGGAATGACATCAGTAACCGCCGGGTCAGTGACTTCTGTTACTGCATCAAACCGATTATGGCGTTTTGTGCAAAACGCCGAGCCGGACGAAAAAAGAACATAATGGTTCGCCACAGTAGTTTGAAAACCCAGCCCAACGGGGCAAACAGCAGATTGATGAAACGGTCAACCGCCCCCATCCCCCGCGAAATCCACACAAAAACCGGATTCAGCGCGTGCAGTGGTTTCACGCGCGCATAAACCACACACAGCACCAGCGTTGCCACTGAAATGGCGAATTTTGTCCACGCGCCAATTTCGATATGCCAGAATTCGGAGAGCAGCAACTCCACCCCAATATTCAGCACAACCAAATATGCACCGGTGGCTAAAATCGGTTCGCGGTTGATGAGCCACGTAAAAATACTGGCGGCAAAGCGCATAATGATGATTCCCAACGCTACCCCCAGTATCACAATCCAAATATGGCTGGATAATGCCACCGCAGCGACCACATTATCCAAACTGAATGCCAAATCTGCCAGTTCGACATTCAGCACGACCATCCAAAAGGTGCTTGCCCGGTGTTCTTCGATGAAAGGTTCTTCATCGCTATTTTCATCGCGCCCCGAAAGATGCTCGAACGCCAGTTTGATGAGATACAGTGCGCCCAGCAACTTCAAAATGGGGTTGCGAATAACCCACGCCGCCAAAAAAAGCATCGCTCCCCGCCCGATATACGCTCCCAGCAATCCGACTTTCAGCGCGGCTTTTTGCTGCATTCCAAAATAGCGATCGGTAAAATGTTGCAGAAATTTCAGCGATTTCGGGTACGGAGTCGGTCTATCGGCGGGAAGTTTGGCAACCATGGCACCCAACACAGCGGCGTTGTCAATAGACAAAACTCCTTCCAAAAAAATCAGTTGGATGATGATGGATATAACATCGAAGATTTGGTGCAATTCCACAGGCTATTACCTCGGTATGTTTTTCTATTTTTTTCAACACCGAAGGTGCGTGGAGGGTACGCCGGGTTCGCGTCACACCACATTAAACTCCGAAATATCCTCCGCGCCCTCTGCCAGAAAACGCTCGTAGCGCAGCGGGTCGATATTCACCGTGTGTGCGCGTCCGTCCACGATTTCTTCCGCCATCAGTTTGCCGCAAATGGGACCGTGCATAAAACCGTGCCCGCTGAATCCCGCCACGCAGACGGCGCCCTCCACCTGTGGCAGCCGCCCCAAAATTGCCTGATGGTCGGGCGTCATTTCGTACAACCCCGCCCATTCGGTCAGCAATTCGGCTTCTTCCAGCAGCGGAAAACGGTTGATGGCGTGGTCGATGTGCGTCAGTGTCCATTTCGGGTCGACCATTTCGTTGAACCCGACCGTTTCGTTTTGGTTGGACATCCCCGTCAAAATGCCCTCCCCTTCCGGGTGGAAATAGAGTGATTCACCAAAAAAGAGGATGAATGTCAAATCGAGCGATTTCAGCGCGGGCAGCGGGCGGGTCACGGCGATTTGCCGCCGCAGCGGCACAATCGGCAGATTGATGCCCATCATTTCGCCGATTTGCCCCGACCATGCCCCGGCAGCGATGACCACCGTTTCGGTGGCAATGGCGCCGTCGGGCGTTTCCACACCGATGATTTTCCGCCCGTCCATTTTTATGCCGGTCACAGGGGTGCTGTCGAGCAGTTTTGCGCCGAGCCGCCGCGCACCGCGAATGTATCCCTGCACCATACTGTGCGGGTCAGCCAGCCCGTCGCCATCATAAAATGTGCCGCCGACAATGCCTTCCAAATTGAGATACGGCAATCGTGCCGCCAACTCTTCCGGCGTCAGCACCACCGAGCCGATGCCCAAACTATTTTGCAATTCAACATTTTTGCGGAATTGCGCCATATCCGTTTCGTTATCCAGCAAAAAAAGATAGCCGATTTTCCGCAAGCCGATATCCTGCTCCAACTCTTCCGGAAATCGCTCCATCATTTTGAAACTTTCCCGCGAAAGTTCGATGTTCACCGCGGTGGAAAACTGGTGGCGAACCCCGCCGGCGCACTTTCCGGTGGAAGCCTCGCCGAAAGAGGGTGCTTTTTCCAGCAATACCACATCCACACCACGCTGTGCCAGATGATACGCTGTGCTGGCGCCCATCACGCCCCCACCGATAACGACCACTTCTGCTGTTTTTGGTAGCATTTCTCCTCCTGTTTGTGTGTCATCCGATAAACCGAAAAATATCGTAGCGGGGTATTTTACTCCATTTTTGATTTTGGGGGTAAAATACGGGGACAATTTATGGAGGCAATTATGGCAAAAACTATCGGCATTTTGGGGGGCATGAGCCCCGAATCAACCATTGAATATTACCGGCATATCACCCGCTCGTACACCGAAAAATTCGGGGATTACGGCTATCCCGAAATCGTGATTTTCAGCGTCAGTTTTCAGCCGTATGTGGATTTGCCCGCTGCGGGGCGGTGGGATTTGGTGGCGGACGGACTGGCGCAAGCCGCGCGGAAACTCGCCGCGGCGGGCGCGGATTTTGTGGTGATTGCCACCAATACTATGCACAAAGTGGTGGATGAAATTCAGGCACAAATTGACATTCCGATTTTAAGTTTGCTGGATGTGGTGGGTGATGCGATTACCGCGCAGGGGTTGGAGACGGTCGGGCTGTTGGGGACGCGCTTTACCATGGAAAGCACCTTTTATCAGGATGCGCTGGCGAAACGGGGCATAACGGTGGTGGTGCCAAATGCCGCCGACCGGGAGACGGTCAATCGGGTTATTTATGATGAGTTGGTTGCGGGGGAAATTCGCGCCGAATCGCGCGCCGAGTATCTGGCGATTATCGAGCGGCTGGCGGCGCGGGGTGCGCAGGGCACCATTCTCGGCTGCACCGAAATTCCGCTGCTGGTGAAACCGTCCGACACCCCCCTGCCGCTGTTTGATACCACCATTCTGCACGCCGATGCCGCGCTGGCATTCGCGCTGGCAGACTGAGAAACTCACGCCGCTTTTTTCTCGCGCTGTTGGGCTTCCCACGCCCGCCGAAAGGCTATCGCCAGTTTTTTCGCGCCGTCGAAACCGTGAGTCTGCACATAAAACCGGCGGTTGCGCGGTTCGCCGCGCTCGTTGCGGTACGATGCCGCCCAGTACCAGCGGCGGGTTCGCTCACCGCGCCAGCGGGTAAACGAGTAATGCACGCCGTTGATGCCGCTGGTGTTGTTTGACTGCCGTCGGGGGCGCGGACCGGAACGGGCATACTCGGGTGGGTGCTGTCGCAGATATGTGTCGTGATACTGCCGCGCCGCTTTTTCGGCAGCATCTGCCCCGCCGAAGCGTCCATCGCTGAAAAATTTGGTGTGGCGGGCGTGATGAATGCGCACCTGCCACCCGTGTGTGCTGTGCGCGTCGCTGTCAATTCGGACGATACTCATCTTTCGATCCCTCAATTATTCCGCAAAAAACGTTTTACATAACATAATTATAGCATTTTCTCCCCTATTTTGGCAAAATAAGAAAAAATTTCAGGTGAATTTTAAGGAATTTGTCAAAAAAAGTGTTGCAAATTTAAAAAAATGTGATATAATGGTAGTACTTTATGTCTATACGGTTTTTATTTTTTTCCGGTTTCCTTCAAAGAAGGATTTTATTTTTATTATTTTCGATATTTTATGTAAACTTAACTGCCACAAATTGCGGAGGGGAGGAACCCTGTTATGGTACACAAGCAATTGCATACCGCGGAAGATGAAAATTTTGTGAACGACCCGATGTCACTTTATCTGGAAGACATCAGTCAAATGGACCTTTTGAGCCGCGAAGAAGAAATTTCGCTGGCAGAGCAAATTGAAGCGGGCGAAGTCGCCAAAAAGAAACTCACCCTGCCCAACCTGACGCCGGAAGAGACCCAACTCTATCGCCGGCAGGTTGCCGCCGGTGTAAAAGCGCGCACCCGGCTGATTGAATCAAACTACCGGCTGGTTATCAGCGTAGCCAAAAAATACGCCAATCAAGGGGTCGGGTTTATGGATTTGATTCAGGAAGGCAATATCGGGCTGATAAAAGCCGTAAAAAAATTCGACCACCGGCGCGGATACAAATTCAGCACGTATGCCACCTGGTGGATTCGGCAGGCGGTGACGCGCGCGCTGGCAGACCAGGGGCGCACCATCCGCATCCCCGTCCATATGTCAGAGCGAATCAACAGATTCACGCGCGTTTCGCGGCAACTGACACAGCAATTGGGGCGCGAACCGACCGTGCCGGAAATAGCCGAGGCGATGGAAACTTCTCCCAAAAGCATTGAGCAGTTGATGCGCGTTGTGCAACATCCACTCTCCATTGAAATGCCCGTGGGCGACGAGCAAGAAAGCAATCTCGGCGATTTCATCGAAGATAATGTCCAGCCGACGCTTTCGGAAACGGCGACCCGCCATCTGTTGCAGGAACGAATGGATCGCGTGCTGACCTCGCTCAGCGCGCGGGAGGGACGCATTTTGCGCCTGCGGTTCGGATTGTATGACGGCAAAGTATATACACTGGAAGAAGTCGGGCAAAAATTGGGTGTCACCCGCGAGCGCGTCCGCCAAATTGAGGCGGCGGCACTGCGAAAACTCCGCCACCCGCGCCGTAGCCGTCCGCTGCGAGAGTTTCTGCTGTAAAACAGATTGCCACCGGCGAGCGTATCATCGCTCGCCTTTTTTATACCTATTCAGCCATAGGTTAGATATAGAACACAGATAACACAGATGACACAGATGGACGCAGATTTTAGATGTCAGGATTTACGCAGACGGAAGATTTCAGCCACGAATTTACAGATTTCACGGATTTTAAATGTCATTCCGGAATTTCCCGCAGGGAAATATCCGGAATCCATAGCGAAACATCGTGGATTCCCGCGAAAGCGGGAATGACATCATAAAAATTACCGATGATTTTTGTAATTTTGACACACTTTTCAAAAGTTTCATTTAGTTCA
>JALVZI010000506.1 GCA_027022125.1 Anaerolineae bacterium
CCCCCAAAGGGAGGGGGGAAAAATCCCCTCCCCCTTTGAGGGGGAGGGTTAGGGAGGGGGTGTACCCTGTACAGTTACATTTTTTTGGCTTGGATTTCCGCCGGAAATTGCAGATAACGCCGCATAACCGGCTCTCAAATCTTATTTTCCTCTGTGCCTCTGCGCCTCTGTGGTTCAGTTTTTACACCTTTTTTCAGGTGAGTCGGCACTCGAATCCAAAAGGGCGACCACAGGGGTCGCCCTTTCGTTTTGCGCGCGGCGGGAAAATCGCCAATCGCCAATAACCCACCTACGCCAGATTTTCCGCCACCAACTGAGCAATGTCTTTCACTTCCATCTTTTCGCCCGCCAGTGCGTTGGCGTCGGTGAGCATTTGGTTGCAGAAGGGACAACCCACGGCGATGGTTTCCGCGCCGGTGGCTTCCGCTTCGGCATAACGGGTGGCATTCACCGCCGCCGAACCTTCTTCTTCCTCTTTCCACATTTGCGCGCCGCCCGCCCCGCAGCAGAAGGACATATTGTGATTGTGTTCCATCTCCGGCATGGAAACGCTGAGTTCGGTCAGCACTTCGCGCGGGGCATCGTAAACGCCGTTGTGCCGACCCAGATAGCACGGGTCATGGAAGGTAACGGAATCGAGTTTATTGCCGTTCAGTTCGATTTTCCCGCTGCCAATCAGGTCGTTGATGAATTCGGTGTGATGGACAACTTCATATTCCCCGCCGAATTGCGGATATTCGTTTTTGATGGTGTGCAGACAGTGCGGGCAGGTGGCGACAATCTTTTTCACGCCCGCGCCGTTCAGCGTTTCGATATTCTCCATCGCCATTTCGGTGAACAGATACTCGTTCCCCGCGCGGCGAGCAGTATCGCCGGTGCAGGTTTCTTGATTGCCGAGTACGGCGTAATTCACGCCCGCTTTGTTCAAAATGGTGGCAAACGAGCGGGCAATCTTCTGCGCGCCAGGGTCGAATGCACCGGCACAGCCCACCCAATAAAGCACATCGAAATCGGGATTTTCTTCCACCGTCGGCACTTTAAAATCGAGTGGCTGCGTCCATTCCATGCGGTCGTTTGCCATTTGCCACGGATTGCCGTTCCGTTCCATGCCGCGGAATGCCTGCTGCAACTCTTCGGGAAATTCGCTTTCCATCAGCACCTGATTGCGCCGAATGTCCATAATATCGGTGAACGGCTCGTTCCCCACCGGGCAGACTTCGGTACATGCGCCGCAGGTGGTACACGCCCACACGGCGCTTTCGCTGATGACCACATCCATCAATTCCAAATCGCTCTCGCCGATAGCGATAGCCCCAAATTGCTCTTTGATGCCGTACCGTTTATTGATTTCCAGCGCGGACGGCGACAATTCTTTGCCGGTATTGTATGCGGGACACACATCCTGACAGCGATTGCACATAATGCAGGCGAAGGCGTCCACAATTTGCGTCTGGCTCAAATCGGTCAGTTTTGCCGCGCCAAATTGCTCGATGGACTCATCTTCAAAATCGAGCGGTTTCAGTTCGCCGATGGAACGCTTGCGCGGACGGGTCATAAAATTGATGGGGGCGACAATCAGATGCAGGTGTTTGGTGTACGGGAAATACGGAACGAACGCCAGAATCAGCCCCAGCGCAATCCACCATGACACATGCCAGCCGACCAGTTGCCCGGCGGGAGTCATGCCCGCCCACAGACTCGACACGGTGGTGGCGAAAGGCTGCCAGGCATCACCGCCAGCACGCGCCACCAAAAACGATTCGCCGATGAAGCGGAAACCGACATGCAGCAGGATGAACACGCCCACAATCAGCGAATCGCGGCGCATGCCGTTTCGGGCTTTGGGGTGGAGTTTCACATTTTCGCGGATGGTCAGCGCGGGAACTTTCACCACAAACCGGCGGAGGAGAAAATACAGCATTCCCACCAGCACCCCGATGCTCAAAATATCGCCCAGCAGACGATACCAGCCCATCGCCGGCGATTGTGTCCATTCATGCACAGCGGGAATATAGCCGCCCAGCACATCCAGCCCGTTTATCAGAAAATAGTACATAAAACCCCATGCAATGGCGGCATG
>JALVZI010000507.1 GCA_027022125.1 Anaerolineae bacterium
ACCTCGCCCTGCAAATGGAAACGCTCGGCAGAGAGGGTAATGTTGCGGCGGTACAGCCCATTTTCGATGAATTCCGCGAGGAATGCGCCCGCGTGGATGCCTATGTGGATTTGTATCTGAAAAATGGGTAATGGGAATCAACATTCGTAAAAATCACAAGACGTGATATACTTTCGGTACGGTGCATCCGTACCGATTTTTTTCTGAACCTGAGTTCGGGATAAGCGAAACAATGTTCAATTGAAGTAAAAATAGTCCACAGATAGACACAGATTTACACTGATTTTTATTTTTCTGTGAAAATCTGTGCTCATCTGTGTGAATCTGTGGACTGAAAATTTTATCCCGAATTGAGGTTTTGAGGTTACAATGGACTGGTCATTCCAACTGGGAACAATTCAAGGCATAAAAATAAAATTCCACTGGACATTCGCTTTTATTATTTTGTGGGGGGCATATTCTTACGGGTCGGGCAACGGGCTGCTGGGGCTGCTGTATGGCGCACTGCTGACCGTGCTGATTTTTGTGATTGTGCTGCTGCACGAATTGGGGCATAGTTTGGTGGCGATGAGTTTCGGCATAAAAGTGCGCGATATTACCCTATTACCCATCGGGGGGATGGCGCGGCTGGAACGGATGCCCTCCAAACCGTGGCAGGAATTTCTGGTGGCGATTGCCGGTCCCGCGGTGAATTTCGTGCTTGCCGCAGCGATATTCTCCTTTCTGCTTGTCTCGATTTTTGCCGGGCGGCACGGAATATGGGATTTGATGTTTCGGTTAACCTTTGAACCGCACCTGTGGAATCTTTTGTATTTTCTGTTTGTGGTGAATGTATCGCTATTGCTGTTTAACTTACTGCCCGCATTTCCGATGGATGGCGGGCGAATTTTGCGCGCATTTCTGGCGATGGGGTTGGGGCAGTTCCGTGCCACAAAAGTGGCGGTTTGGGTGGGGCAGGGCATCGCTTTTGTAATGGCGGGATATGCCATCTGGTCGGGGCAATTGCTGCTGGTGCTGATTGCGGGGTTTATTTTCATAGCAGGTTCGGCGGAAAAACGCTCGGTGATGGTGCGTGAAGTGTTGGCGAAAATTCGGGCGGGGGATGTGGTTGCCGGAGTGGTGAATGTGATGCTGCCCAGTTACACGCTCGGCGAAGTTGCCGGGCTGGCGCTGCGCAGCCCGCAGGCAAGTTATCCGGTGATGCTGGGCGGTTCGCTGCTGGGTATTTTGCGCCGCGCCGATGTGAAACGCGGGTTGAACACCGGTCACCGGTTGGCAACCGTGGCAGAATTTATGCAACACCGTTTCCCGAAAATAGATGCCTCGGCGACGCTGGCAACCGTGCAAGAAGCCTTTGAAACAAGCGGCACATCGGCGGCGGCAGTGTATGATGGCGAGCGGTTCATCGGGTTGATAGACGCGGAAGACGTGGAACGCGCCTATCGTTTCCACAACACTCGCCGCTTGCAGTGGATATAATTTACGCCACCGAAACCATCACCGTGTTTTGGTCAATTTTATCCCCCGCTTTGACCCGCACACTTTTTACCACCCCGTCTTTCGGCGATTTGAACTCGTTTTGCATTTTCATCGACTCGAGCACCGCTACCACCTGATTTTTCTTCACTTTCTGACCCGGTTCCACCGGAATTTCGACAATCACGCCCGGCATCGGTGCTTTGATGAGCACTTCCCCGACGGCTTCGCTCATCGAGCGTTTCATCCCCGCCAAACGGCGCGTGCGCTCGTCCTCCACCTGCACATCGTGCAGCACGCCTTTCAGCATTACCGTGTACGCATCGGTATTTTCGGCAATATCCACATCGAACGATTGCCCGTCCAAAATGAGTGATGCCAATCCCGTGTGCGACAGGCTGGTAAAATCAATTTCGTATGTTTTGCCGTTAACAATAACGTGCCGGTCATCATTAATATCGATGGTGTATTGTGTACCGTCAACTGTGGTAATGTATCTCATTTTTACCTACCGTAACCGTCTGTCCAGCGCTTCGCGGCGACCGTACAACCGCCACGGGCTGGGTCCGCCCTGATGGAGCAGAATGGCTTCTTTGTTGCGCCG
>JALVZI010000508.1 GCA_027022125.1 Anaerolineae bacterium
TCGCTCACCCCTCTTTATTCCCCCTCCCCCAAATTGGGGAAGGGGGTTAGGGGGAGGGGGCAAATCCGCTATAACACAATATCGAACACCTGTCAAATCCCAAACTGCGTAAGGTGAGTTTTTAAAACCACTCAAAAGGGATAACGACATCGGAATCCCTGCCGGGTTGACTCGTACATTGGTACAGGGTAACAAAAGATTACATCAAAATCGTTTTTTCGTCAAACCTGCACAAGTACCAATTCAGTTGTTTATGCAGTTAGAATAAAATTATGGGGATTTTATGTTCAACCGAGAAAATAGCGCAATAACGGCGAAGGATTTTCCGGCGGATTTGCTTTCAAATCATCGGGGCTAAATTGAAACGCCAGTTTGGCGATGGCTTTGCTCATCGGCAGGTTGGGACGCGATGCCACCAGCGGTCTGCCATCGTTGAGCGCTTTAACCGCCGCTTCGCCGCCGTGGGGAATGATTGCCGTCAACATGCGCCCCAGCGCCGATTCGACTTCTTCCGGCGAAAGCGCACCTTTGGCAAGATTCCGGTTCAAAATGAGGAAAATTTTCTCGGCGGCGTAATCTAGTTGAGACGAAATGTGCAGGGCATCCAGCGTTGCTTTCAATGATGCCAGTTCCGGCACAACGGGCAGAAAAACGTGCGTGCTTTCATCAAACGCACTCAGCGAAATATCATTCATGTGCGACCCGGCATCAACCACCGTAAAAGGATATTCCGCCCGCAAGTAGAGTAACATCTGCTGAACCATTTCTGGTTCAATCAACTCGGCTTCGGCGGCGGTCAGCGGGGCGGGCAATATCGCCACCTGAGTGGCATGGGGGTGAAGCAATTCTTCTATCAAATCGATGTCAATTTCATCGGTGTTTTTTTGCGCCAACTGTACTATCGTGTTTTTCGGTTTCACATCAAGCATCAATGCACAATGTCCGTTTTGCAGATTCAAATCAACCAGCGGCACTTTTGTCTGCCATATTTCCGCCAGCGCGACGGCTAAATTTACAGCGAGCGTGCTGGTTCCCGCCCCGCCGCGAAAACTGAAAACAGTGAATATTTGCCCGTCCATCCGGGCGTTCACATCCGAAGCGGCTCTCGAACGCGCCAACAGCGCTCGGATGCGCAACAGCAGTTCGGTGCTGCTGACGGGTTTGGTCAGATAATCATCTACCCCGGCTTCAAACCCCGCCACTTTTTGCGCCATATCATGCTGCGCAGTGAGCATAATTATCGGCAAGCGCACCCGCGACGGGTCTTTTTTGATGCGGCGCACCAACTCGTGTCCGTTCATCCCCGGCATACTCAGGTCAGAAATCATCAAATCGGGACGATTGACCGGGTTGCGCAGCCAATTCAGCGCATCAAACGGGTCATTTTTCATGGTTACGCGATAACCTTCTCTGGAGAGCAAAATGCTCATCATTTTTGTTGATGTCGTGTTGTCATCCACTACCAAAATATGTGCTTCAGCCATTATCTGCCACCTTTGCGGTTACGCCATTTGCTTTTGAACCTCTTTCAGCAATACCGATGCGTCTTCCGGCACATCGAGTTTCAGCCCGTCGGGACTAAATTTGTATGCCAATTTGGCGATTGCCATACTGGCTTCCGCCATCGGGTTCGCTTCGATGAACGGTGTGCCGCTATTGATGGCTTCCGCAAAACCCACGGCATCATGCGGAATCACCGTTTCTATTTCTCGCCCGATGGCATCTGCTACCGCTTTATCCGACAAACCGCCTTCCGCCACCAATTTATTCACTACCGGCAAAATATTGGATGCATCATATTTCAATTGGGTAGCCAAACTGATGGCATTTTTGGCTGCCACCACCGAGCCTTTTTCCGGTGCGATGAGCAGTATCGTTTTTTTGCAGCGAGTCATCGCCGCGTATGCTGCCGGTGTTACACTGCTGCCGGCATCCACCACCACAAACGAAAACATTTTTTTCAGATGCGCCCACGCCTGCGCCACCAGCGCATCGGTAATTTTTGCCGAATCGTAAGCGAAAGCCGGCGCCGGCAGCACTTTCAATCCGGAATCATGCGCCAACAGCAGCGAGTTTACA
>JALVZI010000509.1 GCA_027022125.1 Anaerolineae bacterium
CCTTCCAGCAGATAGACGATGCTGTTGGTTGCGGCGGGCATCGTTTTTGCCGCCGATTGCACAATCAGTTCCAGCACGTGCGGCAAATTCAGCGATGTGCTGATGCTGCGGGTAATGGCATCGAGCGCCTGCGTTTGCTGCAACCGCCGTTCAACCTCTTCATACAGCCGTGCATTTTCGATGGCGGTGGCGGCTTGCGCGGCGATAACCTGAATGAGACGCGGGTCGTCCGGCGTAAATGCCGAGCGGCGTTCGCTGCCGAGCACCAGTGCGCCCATCGGTGCGCTGCCCGTGCCGAGCGGCACTGCCAGCCACGATTGCACGGTGTGGTCGGCGGCGGTGTCGGCGTCATCGGGGAAGGGGGTGTGTCGCAGTTGCGGCTGATTTTCGGAAAAGACAGCCCACGCCAGTTCGCCCGATTTCCGGCGGTCGGTGGGGGGGAGTGACCCTTCACGTTCCAGCGTAATCACCGAATCGATGTGCGTTTGGTCGGGGGTGAACAGATAGATGAAACTCACCAGCGCATTGGTCAAATTTCGCGTAACGGTGAGTGTGGTTTGCAGTGTTTCTTTCAAATTCAGCGTGCGGTTGATGGCTTGTCCGGCTTCAACCAGCGCGCCGAGTTCATCCAGTTGCCGCGATTCTTCGTATAGTTTTGCGTTTTGCATGGCGATGGCGGCTTGGTTGGTGAGCATGGGTAATACCTGACGATGCTCTGCCGGAAAAGCGTGCGGGTGGTCGCTGATGATAACCAGTGCGCCCAGCGCTATGCCGCTGGCAATCAACGGGGCGATGATGCGGGCGTGTGTGCCGCTGTCCGTGTGCCATTCGGGGGTGTGTTCGAGCCGGGATATGTGCAGAAACGGTTCGATTTCGGCGGCGGGGAAGGGCGGGGCGGCGATGGTTTCGCCGCGGCGGTTGATGCCCACAAAAGAAAAATCGGCGGTTGGTTCGCGGCGGTAAAAAATGCCCACTTGTTCGGCGTGCGGCATTAACTGCTGGGTGGCTTCTAAAATGGTTTGCAGCACATCCTGCTGATTGAGCACCGTGCTGATGTGCTGTCCGGCTTGCATCAGCGCGTTGCGCACATCCAATTGCAGTCGTTGGGTCAGCACCAGTCTGGCGTTTACCAGCGCGGCGGAAATGTGATTCGCCAGCAGTTCCAGCCGTTGGATGGCATCGTCGGACAGGGTGTGCGGCGGGCATATCCACAGCACGGCTTTTGCCAACTGCGGCGAAACATCCAGCGGGATGGCGGCAAGATGTTCGTTGGCGGAAATAGCCGGTTGGGGGAGCGAAAAACACGCCGCTGTCAGCAGTTTCACTTTGGTGTGCGGAGATGCTGCGCAATCGAGAATTGCATCCAAATCGGCGGGGCGGGTGATGCTCCGGCTGATGGTGGTGTGCCAATTGGCGTTGGCAGCGGCAGAAAAGGCGTGCTGTGGCGGGGTGTTCGGTTCGGCAAAAACGGTGATGGCGGTTTCCAGCCCCAGCGTTTGGGCGATGATGGACACGATTTCATCGAGCGGTAGGGCATCGCCCACCGAGATGTGCGCCAGTTGGTTGCTGGCGGTGAGCATATGCCGCAATTCGGCGCTCTGCGCTTCCAAATGCGATGTCAGCGCGGTGCGTTCCTGTTTCAGCCGCCGATATTCCAGCGTGCGCTGAACGCTGTTGAGCAGTTCGTTTATCTCAAACGGTTTTGAAAGGTAATCGTGTGCGCCGTGTCGCAGGGCGGTGATGGCGCTTTCCAGCGTGCCGTGCGCCGTCACCAGAATTACCTCGGTGTCCGGCGAATTTTCTTTCACGGCGGCAAGCATATCCAGCCCGGACATATTGGGCATCACCAAATCGGTGATGATGAGCGCGTATGGTTGCGCCGCCAGTTTTTGCAGGGCTTGCTGTCCGCTGCCGGCAATATCTACCGTGTAACCGGCTTTTGTCAGTGCTCGCTGAATGAGCACGCGCACGGGATATTGGTCGTCAACCACTAATATGCGAGAATCTGTGTTCATGCCGTGAATCCTTTCGCCATGGTAAAGTGAAACACAGTTTCAGATGGATGTCAACAGGCA
>JALVZI010000510.1 GCA_027022125.1 Anaerolineae bacterium
CTTGTCAAATCTCAATTTGCGTAAAGTGGATTATATTTTGTGAACGTATTGCGTATCGCGTAATTTTACGCAACACGCAATACACAACACGTTAAATAGCGGCTTTAAAGCCGCACGGCAATACTATCACTCGGTTTGTATCATTTAATTTGGAGGAGCATATATGGCAAAATTGCTGGAGGTAAAAGGACTTCGCACCCAGTTCTTTACCCAAGACGGCGTTGTAAATGCGGTGAACGGCATTTCGTACACGCTGGATGAAGGCGAAACGCTGGGGATTGTTGGCGAAAGTGGCTGCGGCAAAAGCGTTGGCGTGATGTCTTTGATACGGCTCATCCCATCGCCGCCGGGAAAAATCGTCGGTGGTGAAGTGCTGTTCGACGGGCAAGACCTGCTGAAAATGAGCGATAACGAAATTCGCTCGGTGCGCGGCAATAAAATCGGAATGATTTTTCAAGACCCGATGACCTCGCTTAACCCGGTGCTCACCATCGGGCGGCAAATTACCGAAGCGCTGCAACTGCATTTGGGAATGAATAAAGCGCAGGCACGGGCGCGGGCGGTCGAATTGCTGGAACTGGTCGGCATCCCCTCGGCGGCAGACCGGCTGGACGATTACCCGCACCAGTTTTCCGGCGGGATGCGCCAGCGGGTGATGATTGCCATCGGGCTTTCGTGTAACCCGCGGTTACTCATCGCCGATGAACCGACCACCGCGCTGGACGTGACCATTCAGGCACAAATTGTCGATTTGGTGAAAAAACTGCGCGACGAATTGGGTATGGCTATCATCTGGATTACCCACGACCTTGGCGTGGTTGCCGGACTGGCAGACCGTATGGTGGTAATGTACGCCGGTATGATTGTCGAAGAGGCAAACGTGAAAGAATTGTATGCCAACCCGCGTCATCCGTACACCCTTGGTTTGCTGGGGTCGTTACCCCGTCTTGACCAAGTGAGAAACGAAAAATTGGAATCCATCGAAGGGCTACCCCCCGATTTGATTGCCCTGCCCAAAGGATGCCCTTTTTACGCACGCTGCAAATATCGCATTGACAAATGCAAAACCGAAAATCCACCGCTGCAAAGTGTAGAGGCGGGGCATCGAATTGCGTGCTGGATTGACGTAACCAAAGACCCCGTTACAACCGAAAACCCCTGGCATACAGCGTAGGAGATGGCAATGAGCAGCAATAATCCTGAAATTTTGGTAGAAGTAAAAGATTTGAAAATGTATTTCCCCATCACGCAGGGCATTGTCATTCAAAAACACGTGGGTGACATCAAAGCGGTTGACGGGATAACATTCAACATCCATCGCGGCGAAACGCTGGGGCTGGTGGGCGAATCCGGTTGCGGCAAATCCACCACCGGACGCGCCATTTTGCAACTGTACACCCCCACCGGCGGCGAAGTTCATTTTGAGGGACAGGACATCGTCAAAATGAAGGGAGAGAATCTGCGAAAAATGCGCCGCCGCATGCAGATGATTTTTCAAGACCCGTATGCCTCGCTCAACCCGCGTATGACGGTGGGCAACATCATCGCCGAACCGTTGGAAGTGCATAACATCCTCAAACGCAGCGAACGCCGCGACCGCGTGAAAGAATTACTGGAAGTGGTGGGGCTGAACCCCTATTTCATCAATCGTTACCCCCACGAATTTTCCGGCGGGCAGCGACAGCGCATCGGTGTGGCGCGCGCACTGGCGCTCAACCCCGATTTCATCGTGGCAGACGAACCGATTTCTGCGCTGGACGTTTCCATTCAGGCACAGGTTATCAACCTGCTGGAAGATTTGCAGGAGCAATTCGGGCTGACATACCTCTTCATCGCGCACGACCTGTCGGTGGTGCGGCACATCAGCGACCGCATCGCGGTGATGTATCTTGGTAAACTGGTTGAGTTGGCAGACCGATTTACGCTGTACGACAACCCGTTGCACCCGTACACGCAAGCGTTGCTGTCGGCAGTACCCATTCCCGACCCGGTCATCGAGGAAAAACGACAGCGCATCATTTTGGAAGGCGATGTGCCCAGTCCGGCAAATCCGCCCAATGGATGCAACTTCTGCACGCGGTGTCCCAAAGTGTTTGAACCGTGCTATGAACAAGAGCCGGAATTCAAAGAAGTTGAACCCGGGCACTGGGTTGCGTGTCACCTGTATTAAAAGCAAACGATTTTAATTATTGAACCTTTCAAAGGCGATAGGCGTATATTGTATGTTCCATGGTGCTGAAAATAAGTGCGCCACGGGCTATGCAACCGCCCATCGCCGCAAATACTCCTAAAAAGGGGATGTAGTATGTTACGTTTTATTATCAGACGTGTTTTGGGGTTTATCCCGGTGCTGCTGGCGGTGATTATCGTCACATTCTTTTTGGCGAGAATCATCCCCGGCGGTCCCTTTGACTTTATCGGCGATAAAAGTTTACCGCCGTCAGTCGTAAAAAACCTCGAAGCCAAATACCATTTGGATTGGCCCGCATGGAAACAATTCATCTCTTACATGGTCGGCGACGAGTGGAAAATCGGGTCATTCACTGTGTTTGATTTAGACCCGAATGCCCCGGCACACTCGTATGGCGTTTTGCGCGGCGATTTGGGTCCCTCTTTCCGCTATCGCGGGCAGACTGTAAACGATATTATCGGGCGCACATTCCCCCTTTCGGCGCAATTGGGGGTGATGGCGATAATTTTAGGATTGGTCATCGGCATTCCAGCCGGTATCATTTCGGCATTAAAGCAAAATTCGTGGCTCGATTACACCGCAACGTTTGTGGCGGTTTTGGGTGTATCCATCCCCAGTCTGGTGATGGCGCCATTGCTGATTTGGATATTCTCCATTGAATTGGGGTGGTTTCCGGCGGCAACATGGGGCGCGAAACCACCGTACATCCAAAATATGTTTTTAACGCCGGGATTTGACTGGGGCAACTATTTTATACACGCGGCGATGCCGGTTTTCGCGTTGGGAACCGGACTTTCGGCAACATTTGCCCGGCTGATGCGCGCCAGTCTGCTGCAAGTTATTCGAGAAGACTACATCCGCACGGCGCGCGCCAAAGGGCTGCACGAGCGGGTGGTCATCTACCGGCACGCGCTGAAAAACGGGCTTATTCCCGTGGTAACGGTTATTGGACCGATGTTCGCCGGGTTGATTACCGGTACATTGGTTATCGAGCAGATTTTTGGTCTCAACGGTATGGGCAAGCATTTTGTGCAGAGTATTACCAACCGAGATTACGCCGTGGTGCTGGGGACAATTCTGGTTTATACCATCATTCTGGTCTTTTCTAACCTGCTGGTAGACTTGGCTTACGGCTGGCTAGACCCACGCATTCGGCTTGATGCATGATACACCTTAAAATGGAGATGAACGTATGGCAGTAGCGGAACTTCCGGCACACACCCAATTGGCGCGTAAACCGCGTAGTTTGATGTCCGATTCAATCAACCGGTTGCGCAAAAATAAATTGGCTGTGGGCAGTATAGTTGTTTTGATATTGATTATGGTGGCAGCAGTTTTTGCTCCGTACATTACCACCGGAGATTTTGCCAAACAAGATTTGATGGCAAATAACGCCATTCCCCACTGGATGCTTTTTTTAATGCCCAAAGGCGCCGAAAATTATGTGCGTTTCAGCGATAAATTCATCATCGGCGCGGATGATTTGGGGCGTGATTTGTGGACGCGAACCGTGTATGGCGCGCGAATTTCGCTGGCGGTTGCCATTGTGGCTTCCACCGTCAGTTTGCTGGTGGGGACGGTATACGGGTTGATTTCAGGATATGTGGGCGGAAAAGTTGACACCATTATGATGCGTATTGTTGACTTTTTGTATGGATTCCCCTTCCTGATTGTGGTTATTTTGCTGCAGACATACTTTAAAGCGGTGGCAAGGCGCGGCGTTGGCGGAGGATTCGGACAGGCGATGGTGTCTATCAACGAATCGATGGGGGGGATGTTCTTTCTGTTCATTGCCATCGGCTTGGTGAACTGGATTGGTATGGCGCGTATCGCGCGCGGGCAAGTGCTGTCTATTCGCCGCAAAGAATTTGTAGAAGCCGCCAAAGCCGTCGGCGCGCCCGATATTCGCATCATCTTCCGCCACATTTTGCCGAATATCGTCGGTCCGTTGATTGTGGTTGAAACGCTGGCAATTCCGGGATACATCTTCCTGGAAGCATTTTTAAGTTTTATCGGCTTGGGCGTTGATGCACCGACACCCAGTTGGGGCATTATGATTTCAGAAGCCGCGCCGGGTATTCGCACCTATCCCAACCAGTTGCTGCCGCCCGCGTTGGCGCTGACCATTACCACATTAGCCTTCAACTTTATGGGTGACGGCTTGCGAGATGCCTTCGACCCGCGATTGAAGGAATGATGCATTGCGGCATCCATAAATAAAATTTGTCAAAATCGCTTTTTTCGGCTACTATTTTCTGTACAAAGTCGAAAACCGAGAATAAAATATTTGAAAGTGTTCAATAGCGTTCACTGAAAGGAGGTGGTGCCAAAAACATCACACCGGTAGTAAAACTCATCGCAGCAGAACATTGTAAAAAGTAGGTTTATTGTTTGGTCTGCATCGGGCAGACACAAAATTAACAGTTTGGTTAATTAACTTTAACCAAGGAGGAGAGAACACATATGTTTTCTAAAAAAACTCTGTTGTTGGTAGTAGTCATTGCAATGCTGGCGGCAATTGCCGCGCAGTGTGGTGCTGCTCCCACACCCGAAACTGTGACCGTGGTACAAACCGTTGTGGTCACCAAAGAAGTTAAGGGTGAAACCGTAACCGTCGTTGAAACGGTTGAAAAAGAAGTTGTGGTGACCAAAGAAGTGGAAGTGCAAGCCCCCGGCAAATTCGATGGCAAAGTTACCTTGCACGTAAACTTGGGAACCGAACCCCCCACCCTCGACCCGGCACTGGCAACCGATACCACTTCGGTAGACCTTGACCGCAACCTGTTTGTCGGGCTGACCGATTTCGACCCGGTTACCGGTGATGTAACCCCGTTGCTGGCAACCGATTGGGAAGTTTCGGAAGATGGCACTGTTTACACCTTCCATCTGCGCACCGACATTCCGTGGGTACATTACGACCCCAACACCGGCGAAACCGTTCAAGTTACCGATGGTGACGGCAACCCCCGGTTCGTCAACGCCTACGATGTGGAATACGGCGCAAAACGCACCATCGACCCCAATACCGCATCTGACTACGCTTACGTAACTTACATCATCAAAAACGCGATGGAAGTTAACACCGGTGAAGATGCCGACGGCAACCCCACCGAACTGACACTGGATGACGTTGGCGTGAAAGCACTGGACGAAAGCACCGTGCAATTCACCCTCGAAAATCCTGCCGGTTACTTCCCCGCCATCGCCGGTATGTGGGTACTGCGCCCGCAGCCGCAATGGGCAATTGACCAATACGGTGAACGCTGGATTGAAGCCGGTCTGATTGACACCAACGGTCCGTACGTTCTGGATGAATGGATCCATGGTGGCGATATGCGTCTGGTGAAAAACCCGCTGTGGATTAACGCCGACGACGTGCAAATCGAAGTTATCGAACTGGCGATGATTGAAGAAGCCTCCACCGCCTTTGCCCTGTACGAAAACAACGAACTGGACACCACCGGCGTGCCTCTGCCTGAAATGGATCGCGTAAAAGCCGACCCCGTTTTGAGCAAAGAACTGCGCATCGCTCCGGTGCCCTGCACCTACTACTATGGCTTTGTTAACACCAAACCGCCGTTTGATGACGTTCGTGTCCGCCGCGCCTTCAGCGCAGCCATCGACCGCCAAGGTTTGATTGACAACATTCTTAAAGGTGGACAGATTCCTGCAACCACCTTCGCGCCGCCCGGAATCTTCGGCGCGCCCGAACCCGGCACCGTGGGACAAGGTTACGACCCCGAACTGGCAAAATCCAGCCTGCAAGAATTCCTGGACGAAAAAGGCATGACCATTGATGACTTCAACAGCACCTATGACATCGTTCTGGGTCACAACACCTCCGAAGGTCACGCCAAAATCGCCGCCGCCATCCAGCAAATGTGGAAAGACACCCTCGGCGCCGACGTCCGTGTGGAAAATCAGGAATGGAAAGTTTACCTGAAGACCATCAACAAAAACACCCCGGTTGAAGATGAATTCCACATCTTCCGCCTCGGCTGGTGTGCCGACTACCCGGATGAAAACAACTGGGTATATGAAGTATTCAACAGCGAAGCCGGTGCGAACCGTCTGCGCCGCAACTGTGCCGACCCGAACTGCGAAGAGACCACCGGTCCGAGCAAATTCGATGAGTTGACCGCAGCCGCTGGTAAAGAACAAGACCCGCAAAAACGCATTGAAATGTACAAAGAAGCCGAAGACATTTTGGCACGTGAAGAAGCCGCATACGCACCGATTTACCATTACACCAGTGTTGTGGTCACCAAACCGTGGCTTACCCGTAACTACCCGCCGTTGGGTGGTGCGGACTGGTACAACTGGAAGATTGATGCTGATGCCCAAATGGCTGCAATGGGTAAATAATTTACACCAAGCAGTTAATGGCTAGTTAGCAACAAAAAGCCGGATGGCAATTGCCATCCGGCTTTCTTTTTTGTATTTGAATCGGACTTACGCAGTTAGAAGATTTCAGCCACGAATTTTATAACTGTACAGCGCGCTGTGTTCACCTTGAATAATTGTAGGGGCGGCTCGCGAGCCGCCCCTACAAATTTTAGCGCATTCTTTTGGTTTCGTAGGGGCACGCTGCAACGTGCCCCTACGGTTTTTCCTCCCCTGAATAGATACGAATTTGAAGGCAAAAATCGGTGAAATTTGTGAGAATTCGTGGCTAAATTTTTATTCGCTTGTTGAATTGCGTAAATCCTACTGAAATTCTGATGTTACGCAGTCGAAAATTTGACAAAACAAACATTACGATGTACCGGCAACAAATGCCGGTAGCGAATTTGCCCCATCCCCCTAACCCC
>JALVZI010000511.1 GCA_027022125.1 Anaerolineae bacterium
GTCGGGGAGTTGGCGCAATCCCCACAGATGCCCCATCCCCACACCGATATACCCCGCCCCGGCAAGTGTCAGTGCCCAATCAACCACCGGCGCGTCACTTTCTTTTTGGTACAGTTGCCAAATCAGCGACAGCATGAAAACGGCGGCAACCACCGGCATCAGATAGCCGGCAGATTGCAGCGACAGGCTCATCACCCCCACAATTGCCACTACCACCGCCACCGGCAACCCGGGATGATGCCCGCGCAGGTTCATCATCCGCACATACTCCCATACGGCAGTCAGCGCGATGAAAAGCGTGCCAATCAGAAAAATATAGCCGCCGGGCTGCACAAACAGCGCAACCACCGGCAATAGCAGCAATGCGGTAATCAAACGTGTTTTCGTCAACAGAATACTCCGGGAGTGAGAGCCATCGAGCGGTGTGCCCGAATAGCCGCTATTTTACCGCCATTAGTATAGTATAGCCTTTATGGGGGAGCAAGAATGGATTCGGTTTGGGTTTAAAACCAACGAGACCCCCGTGTGCCCTTCACGAGGGTCCCTCAAAAGGAGGAGAAAAGGAGATTGCCTTTCTTTAGGCACTATCATCATAGCATATTTTGGCTGACATAACTCCACGCAAACCATACGGAAACCCCACGCCGGCGTAAAGATTGCGTAAAGGTTTCAGCGCAGCAGCATTTCCAGCAACCATACTGCCGCCCGCTTGTCGAGTCCGTCGTTGTTCGCCCCCGCCGACGGGCTGAAAATGCAGGCGGGACATCCGTTTTCGCAGGGGCAGGTTTTGACGGTAGTCAGCGCCGCCGCCCACAATTCCCGCAGCACGGAAAACCCCTGCTCGGCGATGCCCACGCCCCCCGGATGAACATCGTAAATGAAAACCTGCGCCTCCCCCGCATTATTTTTTTCGATGACGTGACTGCCGATGTCACGCGGGTCGCACATGGCAAACAGCGGCAGTAACCCGCCGACCACATGCGCCACAGCACGCAATCCCCCGCCGAAATTCATTCCCCGCCGCGAAACCGCGATGCGCCATTCCGGCGGCAGTGTCCACCACAATGCCCGCGTTTTGTAGGTGCTGGCGGGCATATCCAGCGCATATTGTCGACTCTCTTTTTCGGTGAGATGGTGAATTTTGCGATACCCCACCACCCGCCGCGAGAGACTCACTTCGCCCCAAAAAGCGATATACCGTTTGCCGGTTTTTCGGCGCAGCGGTGCAGAAATCGCCAGCCGCCCGGTTTCGATGGCGCGGGTGTAATAATCCACATCCACCAATTCCAACCGGGCGATGCCCGCCGCAAAATCCAACCCTTTCACCCGGTACGATTCGCCATTGTGGATATAGATTGCGCCCGGATGCGCCCGCGCCGCCGCCAAACCCGCATCCAGCGTTTCCAGCGTTCTGCCGGTTTTGGCTTCTATCAGCGCGACCGGTTTTTTGCCCACACTGCGAATATTCACAAATCGGGTGGGATAATTTCGACCCATATACAGCCAATTGTCGCTTTCGGGTTGATAAACCAGCGTGCCTTCATTTTCCAGCGCAATCATCGCTGGGATGAACCCCGCACCGAACACATTTTCATCGGCGGGGGTGAGGGGCAATTCCTGCGCCGCGCACGCCAGATGGGGCAGCAGCACATACAGATTGTCGGGGTCAATTAGGGCGTGTTCGTGCGGTTTGGAAAAAAGCAGGTTGGGATTTTTCATGAAATATTGGTCGAGCGGGTTATCCTGCGCCACCAAAATTGCCAGCGACGCCCCGCGCCGCCGGCGTCCGGCGCGCCCCGCCTGCTGCCACAAACTCGCCACACTGCCCGGATAGCCCACCGATACCACTGCCTGCAAGCCGCCCACATCCACCCCGAGTTCCAGCGCATTGGTGGCGGTCACGCCGATGAGCCGCCCGTCGGTCAGCGCGGCTTCGATTTGGCGGCGCTGTTCCACCGGATACCCGGCACGATATGCCATCACTCGCGCCGCCAGCGCCGGATTTTTTCGCGCCAGCAGGGTGCGGGCATATTTCAGAATCAATTCCGCCACCACCCGCGATTTCACAAACGTGATATTCCGCATGCGCGCCCGCGCCATTTCGGCGAAAAGGATGGTTGCCTCTCCCACCGCGCTGCGCCGCTGTTCCGGTTCGCCGCGCACCGGCGGCGGGTTCCACAGTGCGAACAGTTTTTCGCCGCGCGGCGAGCCATCCGCGTCAATGACCACCGCCTTTCGCCCCGTCAGCCGTTCCATGTGTTCCTGCGGATTGGCTATCGTTGCGGAAGTGGCAATATAGATGGGCTGCGCGCCATAATACGCCGCCAAACGGTTGAGTCGGCGCAGTACAGCGGCAACATGGCTGCCGAACACGCCCCGATAACTGTGCGACTCATCCACCACCACAAATTTCAGCGCGCGGAAAAAATGCGCCCAGCGTTCGTGATACGGCAGCATCGCCAAATGGAGCATATCGGGATTGGTGAACAGAATGTTGGCGTTCAGCCGCAGTGTTGAGCGCAATTCCGGCGGGGTATCGCCATCATACGCGCCGATGGTCGGCTGAGGAGAAATTCGCTGCACCAACCGCGACAGGTTTTTCAGTTGGTCGTGAGCCAGCGCTTTGGTGGGAAAAAGGTAGATGGCGCGGGTTTCGCCATCGCAGAGGATGGCATCGAGCACCGGCACATGATAGCACAGCGTTTTTCCGCTGGCGGTGCCGGTTGCCACAATAACATCGCGCCCGTTTTGCACGGCATTTATCGCCTGCGCCTGATGGCTGTACAGTTTCGCTGTGCCCATCGCTTTCAGCGCGGCTTCCAGCACCGGCGACAATCTGTGCGCCAAGCGCCCGTACCGCGCCCGGCGGGGGGCAATTCGTTCAACATGAACCAATTGCCCCCGATATTGCGGCAGTTTTTTCAAATATGCCAAAAATTCATTGGGGGTCATGTCAGGGGTTTAGTGCGGGGGGCGGGTTTTCTCCCACCGTTTCAAACACAAAACGAAGTTCATCGCGCAGCAGCGGCGACATATTTTTCTGTTGCGCCAAATTTCGCAGTGTGACCAGCGCCAGCCGTTTTTTTCCGGTGGCAAACTGATATTCCGCTTCTACCAGTTTCACTTCCGGCGAATCCGGCGCAATTTTTTCCGCCTCATCGAGCATATCGCGTGCGAAATCGAGGTCATCATCCATCAGAGCAATTCGCGCCAACCCAGCATATGCCGGCGCATAATCCGGCGCAATGTTCAGCGCACGCTGAAATTCATCTTCTGCCCGTGTGGTATCTTCGATGCGGGTGAAAATATATCCGGCGAGGGCGTGCACTTCGGGGCGTGCGGCGTTGTTTGCCACGGCTTGCTCGGCAAATTCGCGCGCCAAATCGCTGTCATCATATCGCAAACTGGTCATTGCACCATAAAGGTATGCCGGCACATAATGGGGGTCGATATCAATTGCTTGCTGGAAACGGTCTATCGCTTTTTCGGGATTATCTTCTTTCAGCAAATTTACCCCATCATTGACAATTTTTTCAACTTCGGGATTCTGTGGCGACAGAGAATCGGTGGGCTGCCCCGCCGATTGTTCTACCGGCGGCGCATCTGCCGGTGGCACAGTAACTTCGTCCGGCTGGGAAATGATGATTGCCACACATAAAAACAGGCTGATGAGCGCACCCGCAGCCATCAGCGCGATTTTCTTTTTGCTCCACTTCTTTTTAGCTTTTTTCTCAACCGTTGTTTCCGGCGGGGGGGCAGGTCGAACCACAGTGGCGGCGCTGCCCGACGGTGTGAGTGCCTTTTTTAATGCCTGCCAAAATTCCTCCATTGTGGGAAAACGGTCGTCGGGATTTTTTGCCAGCGCGCGCAGCACCACCTTTTCAAGCCGCTCGCTCACCTGCTCATTCAGTGAACTGGGGAGCGGCAACGGTTTGTAAATGTGGTCGTGAATAATAGCGAAAGGGGTATCGCCACTGTATGGAACCCGCCCGGTAACCATTTCAAACAGAACCACCCCCAGCGCATAAATATCGGTGCGCCCATCGATATTGCTTTGCCCTTGCGCTTGCTCTGGGCTGATATACTGCGGCGTACCGACCATCATATCTTGGCTGAGGGTACTTTCGCCGAGTTCCGCCATCCGCGCCAACCCAAAATCGGTCAGAAAAACGTGCCCGTTATCTGCCAATATGATGTTGCTCGGTTTTATATCGCGGTGGAGGATGCCCTGCCGGTGGGCGTAAGCCAGTGCATCGCAAACGGGTTCCATCAATCGCAACACGGTTGCCGCATCGAAGGGGGCGTCTTTCAGCGCGACCTTTAATGTTTCGCCGCTCACAAATCGCATTACCAAATACGGCTCGCCCTCAAATTCGTTAAAATCATACACCGGCACAATATTGGGATGTTCCAGCCGGGCGACAATCCGCGCTTCACGCTGAAAGCGCACAAAAAATTGCGGGTCGTTTTTAAATGCAGGATGCAACACTTTTATGGCAACATCTCTGTCCAATGCCGGATGGTAGGCTTTATAAACAGTTGCCATTCCACCTGCGCCGAGTTGTTCAAGTATTTGATATGGACCAACGGTAGTTCCCGGAGTAAAAGGCATAGAAGTAATCCTTTGGATATATTTGTTGTGATTCCATTATAGAGCATTTATAGATTTCTTTCAATACAACTTTACCATTTTTTTACACTTGTTATTCCTTTTTCCTTTTTTTATATTTAAACATGTATTCATGGTAGTAATAATCCCTGTGGATTTGTGGATTGTTTTTTGACTGCCGGGGATTCATCTATATCTGGGGAAACAGAAATAGTTTTACCCGTATTTAGGTTCAGATAACATAAATACAAATGCACAATTGTGGAAAATCGGATGAATTTATGTGGATGGATGCGGGATAAAGAAGGAGAACTTTTTTCCGGTGAAAAAAGGGTTTTTCAGATTTGAGACGAACAATTCCTACATATGGGATGCACGAAAAAGTTAATACCATATATGGTGGTTTTGGGCGGATTGCAGAATGCTGATTTTTTGAAAATTATACAAGGTTATCCCCGTTTATGGGCACTTTTCCACCGTTATACCCAAGTTTTCCACAGGGAAGTGGTGGAAAAGTGCATAAAAAAAGCCCGTGAAACACGGGCTGAACTAAATGAAACTTTTACCCTTCTCTCTTTTTTGCATCTAATTTTCACGAATTTCACAGATTTTATGCTTAAATTTGAGAAATTCGCGTTAATTTGATGCGAAAATCCGGTCAAGCAAAAAGTTTCAATAAGTTTGCTGGCAAACGCTGCATCAAACAGGTTACGAAACTTTTTGGTACAGGTGCTCACGGATTTGCATCGCGTTGCGGCGAATCTGTTCGTTGGTTTCCACTTGTTTTGAAATTTTTTCGCAACCGTAAAGAATGGTGGTGTGGTCTCGCCCGCCGAGTGCCTCTCCGATTTGTGGCAGTGATGCTTTTGTTTCTTCTCTGGCGAGATACATTGCCATATGCCGGGGCACGGAAAGTCGTTTGCTGCGACCGTTGCTGCGCAATTCTTCTACCGACACGCCGTAAAATTCCGAAACTTCTTCCAGCACCATGTCTACCGTGATATTTGCCCGCCGGTTGACCAGATTTTGCAACGCCTGTTTCGCCAAATCGAGCGTGATATGTTCGCGGATGAGCGCGGCGTGCGCCACAACTTTGTTCAACGCGCCTTCCAGTTCGCGGATATTGCTTTGGGCGCGCCGCGCAATGAAGTCCATTACGTCGGCGGGCACGCGCGCACCGATTTCATCGGCTTTGAAACGCAAAATTGCCAAACGGGTTTCAAGGTCGGGCGGCTGAATGTCGGTGAGCAAGCCCCATTCAAAGCGGGAGCTCAGCCGGTCTTCCAGTGTGGGAATCGCGCGTGGCAGCCGGTCGCTGGTGAGCACAATTTGCCCCCCCGCCGAGTGAATATCATTGAAGGTGTGGAAAAATTCTTCCTGTGTGCTTTCTTTTCCGGCGATGAATTGAATATCGTCAATCAGCAGAAAATCGGCGTTGCGGTAGTGCTCGCGGAAGTCTTCGGTGGTTTGCCGCCGAATGGCATTGATGAAATCGTTGGTGAAGGTTTCTGACGACACGTAAATGACACGTTTTCCGGCGGCATAAGCCCGGTGAGCGATGGCTTGCAGCAAGTGGGTTTTTCCCAGCCCGACGCCGCCATACAAAAAGAGCGGATTGTACGCTTCGCCGGGACGCTCGGCAACCGCCAGCGATGCCGCGTGTGCCAGTTGGTTCGATGAACCGACCACAAAACGCTCGAAGGTGTAATTCGGGCTTAATTTTATCGAATTTCCCAATTGAGATGAGGGTCTTTTTCTTCGTTTGGGGCGATGATTGTTATGGTGGGTATTTTCTGCGCCGTTTCTTTCGGTTGATTCCATATGGTTGAGCTCGTTTTCCGATTTTTTCTCTTCAGATACAATCACAACTTCTACATCTATGCTGTTCCCGGCGGTATTGCTCAGGGTATTTTTTATTGTACCCAGTAATCGGTTTTCCAGCCAATCTTTGGCATACGCATTTTTTACACCGATGGTATAGGTGTTTTCGGTGTATTGCACCAATTTTGCATTTTTCACCCAAGTGTTGAATGTTGCGCGGGTCAATTGGTGTTTCAATTGGTCGAGCGCCACCTGCCAAGTTTGTTCGGCTGTCATAAACGACATAACGAATGTATCTCCTTATGAGCGGATAAATGCAAAAAGTTCTATGGGAACTTATTGAAACTTTTTGTGTGTTTGAAATTCAGCCACGAATTTTCACAAATTTCACGGATTTTAAATGTCATTCCGGAATTTCCTGCAGGGAAATATCCGGAATCCATAGTGAAACATCGTGGATTCCCGCGAAAGCGGGAATGACATTATAAAAATTGCCAGTGGTTTCTGTAATTTTGGCACACTTCTCAAAAGTTTCATTTAGTTCTTGAAAAAACACGTAAAAT
>JALVZI010000512.1 GCA_027022125.1 Anaerolineae bacterium
GTGGATTCCCGCTTTCGCGGGAATGACATACGTTTCCTTTTTCGACCATATACCACAGGATAACACGGTCTTCGAGTTTTGTCAGTCAATCAGGGGCATAACCCTACTTTTTAGGATTGGAAGATGCACTACCGCTTCCGCGCTATCTCATCCATCCCCAACTGTTTGTAAATAGTGCGGTCGAGCATTTTATCCGGCATCCATTTCGATAGCAGGAACTGGAATTTTCCCGGAGTGACGAGATACCGCGTTTTGGGGTCGGGGGTTTCCAGCGCGGTCAGAATCACCGCTGCCACATCTGCGGGGGGAAACCCGTTTTTGCCACGGTCAACAAAATAGCGGAACATCTTTCTGACGATGGGGGCGTATGGGGTGGCACTGTATTTTTCAACCGCTTTTTCGATGCCTTTGTCCCAAATGGGGGTGGCGATGGGACCCGGCTCGACGATGACCACTTTCACACCGAAGGGCATTTGCTCGCGGCGCAAGGCATCAGAAACGGCTTCCACCGCGTGTTTCGATGCGGAGTAAATGCCCAAAAACGGCGATGTGACCAACCCCGCCACCGAACTGATATTCACCACCCGCCCCGGGGTTTCCGCTTGCAGCAGCGGCAGAAATGCCTGTGTCACCGCAATCAGCCCGACGACATTCACTTCAAACTGTTTCCGCACCGCCGAAAGCGACACGTGCGAAATCGGCGCACCCACAGCGATTCCGGCATTATTGACCAGCCCCATCACGCTGTCACCCGGCTGTAATTGTGATTGCACCGTTTCCGCCGCGGTTTTGACCGCTGCGGCATCGGTCACATCCATCAGCAGCGGATGGATGTTCGGATTGGCGGCATACTGCTCGCCATCGGCTTCTTTCCGCACGGATGCGAACACGGTATAACCGCGCTGTGCCAGCAAGTTTACCGTCGCCTGCCCGATTCCGGTTGATGCGCCTGTAACCACCATAATTTTTCGTGCCATAATTTTCTCCTTTGCTTTCTGTTCCGTTCCCCCTATTTTGCACCCTTCCGCAGTTCTGACCAAATCAACAACGCATAAATAACAACTAGCATCGCCGCAAAGGTGAACCATTGCAGCGCGTACCCCAAATGGGGACCTTCATCCAGATGTTCCGGCGAAAGCGGGCGCGGGTACGCCTCGGCGGGCTGGTTATCGGCGGGCAGTTGCTGGATGTATGCCGGCAGCAGCGGATATGGCAATTGTTTTTGGATGAGCGGAATATCCACCCGCAGCCAAGATTGGATGCGGGTTTCGCCGGGCAGGGGTAAATCTTTGCCCGCCAGCGGCTTGTCGGTGGGGCGACTGTTGGACGGCAAAACAATGCCGCGCACTTCTACCGTGCCATCCACCGCGAATTTGGGCAGATACTCCGCGTTGGCGAGTTCCTGCGGCAGCCAGCCGCGGTCAACCAGCACGGCGGCGGGGCTGTCCGACAGCCGCAGCGGGGTGATGAGATGCACGCCGTTATTTTCGCCGAGGGTTTGATTGCGCAGAAAAATGCTTTCCGCGTTGTCGAATGTGCCGTGCACGGCGATGGACTCGAAGGTGCGGGTGTCCAGCGCGGCGAGTTCATCGGCTGTCAGTGTGGCGGGGGTTTGGTAAAAATTGCGAACGAGCGTGGCATTTTCGGCGCGGCGGGTTTCCAGACGGTGTATCTGCCATATACCCAGCCAAATGAATGCCGCCAGCATCAGCAGTGCAAAAGCGTGTTTCGCCAGCCACCACGGCGAAAGTAATCGGTGCATAAAACCTTCTTTCCATTTTCTTGTATCGGCATCAGCATTCAGTGTATCGTGACATTTTGCCGATTTTCACCCTTCGATACACCCTGCGGGCTACTCAGGATGAAATCGGCAGGGAAAAACGCATCCTGAGTGGCGGTTCACCCCGCGAACCGCGTATCGAAGGACGTTTCTCCCGTTCCTCTGAATAACTCACCTTACGCAGTTTGAGATTTGACAAGTGTTCGATATTGTGTTGCCGCGGATTTGCCCCCTCCCCCTCAGGGAAGGGGGGATACAGGGGGGATGGGGGAAATTCGCTAACAGTATTTG
>JALVZI010000513.1 GCA_027022125.1 Anaerolineae bacterium
TATCCGGAATCCATAGTGAAACACCGTGGATTCCCGCTTTCGCGGGAATGACATCATAAAAATTACCGATGATTTTTGTAATTTTGACACACTTTTCAAAAGTTTCATTTAGTTCGTTAATTGCTCGGAAAGGAACGCAATTATGACGACACTTTTAGTGAAAAATATTGATGTGCTGGCGACGATGGACGCCGCCCGCCGTGAAATTCCCGACGGCGCGATTTTTGTGGAAGATAACGTGATTCAGCGGGTGGGAACCACCGCCGAACTGACCGCCGACCCCACTCTGCACCCCGACCGCACCATCGATGCGCGCGGCACGGTGGTCATCCCCGGGCTGATAAACACCCATCACCACCTGTACCAAACCCTCACCCGCACCATCGGCACGGGCGAAGGCAAAATTCTGTTCGACTGGCTGAAATTTCTGTATCCCATCTGGGCGGAAATGGACAGCGAAGCGGTCTATATCAGCGCGAAAATCGGGCTGGCGGAATTGATTCTCAGCGGGGCAACCACCGTCGCCGACCACTTGTACCTCTATCCGAATGATTCCAAAATTGATGATGAGATTCGCGCCGCGCAGGAAATCGGCGTGCGCTTCCACCCCACGCGCGGCAGTATGAGTCTCGGCGAAAGTCAGGGCGGGCTGCCCCCCGACCGCGTCACCGACAGCGAAGATTTCATTTTAAAAGACTCGCTGCGCGCCATCGAAACCTTCCACGACCCGAACCGCTATTCGATGCTGCGCATCGGGCTAGCGCCGTGTTCGCCGTTCAGCGTGACCACCGATTTGATGCGCGAAAGCGCGAAACTGGCGCGCGAATATCCGTTGGTCAACCTGCACACCCATCTGGCGGAAACGAAAGATGAAGACCGCTTCTGTATGGAAATGTTCGGCATGCGTCCGGTGGAGTATGCCGAATCGGTGGAATGGATGGGCGAAGATGTGTGGTTTGCGCATATGGTTCATCCCAATCAAGATGAAATTGAGCGGCTGGGACGCAGTCATACCGGCGTGTGCCACTGCCCCAGCAGCAATATGATTTTGGCGTCGGGAATTGCGCCGATACCCGATTTGATTGAGGCGGGCGCGCGCGTCGGGCTGGGGGTGGACGGTTCTGCCAGCAACGACGGCAACCACATGCTCGGCGAAGCGCGGCAGGCGATGCTGCTCCAGCGAGTCGGCTGGCCCGGATTCGAGAGCCGCGCCGACCGGTTCAGCGCACGGCAGGCACTGGAACTGGCGACGCTCGGCAGTGCGAGTGTGCTACGCCGCGATGACATCGGCGCGATTGCGCCCGGTATGGCGGCGGATTTTGTCGCCTTTCGGATGGACGATTTGGCGCACGCGGGCGGTCTCGGCGACCCGGTGGCGAGTCTCGTCACCTGCACCCCGACTCACGTGTGGCTGTCGGTCATCAATGGCAAAATCGTGGTGGAAGATGGCGAAATCCGCACACTCGACCTGCCAACTACCATCGAACGGCACAACAAAATCAGCCACGGTATGCTCGTGCGGGCAGGGGTGGCGTAAAAAAGGGGCACGCTGCAGCGTGCCCCTACGGAATGATGTCAATTTCTATGGACAAAATCACCATTTACACCGACGGCGGCTGTAATCCGAACCCGGGTCCCGGGGGCTGGGCGGCAATCCTGCTGAAAGAGGGCGAACCCCCGCGCGAACTTTCCGGCGCGGAGCCGAAAACGACCAACAATCAAATGGAACTTCGCGCCGCCATTGAAGCCCTGCGCGCGCTGGATGAGCCTCATCAAATTGAATTTTACACCGATTCGCAGTATCTGCGGCAGGGCATCACCGAGTGGCTGTCAAAATGGGAAAAGAACGGTTGGCGGCGCGGCAAATCGGAATTGAAAAACCGCGAACTGTGGCAATCGCTCGCCGCCGAAACAAAACGCCATCGCATCAATTGGCACTGGACGAAAGGGCACGCCGGCAATAAATGGAACGAGCGCGCCGACAAACTCGCCAGCGCACAGATTCCCCGTCCGGAATTGCCGGAATACGACCCGGCGGCAAAAATATGCACCGCATTCCGGTCATCC
>JALVZI010000514.1 GCA_027022125.1 Anaerolineae bacterium
TTCTGTTGACGTTTCGTTTTCAGTGGGAAAAACGCATCCTGAGTAGCGGTTTGCTCCGCAAACCGCGTATCGAAGGGCGTTTTTCTTGCCGATTTTTACCCTTCGATACGCCCTGCGGGCTACTCAGAATGAAAAATCGGCAAACGTCAACAGAACCTAGTTACAATGAACGAATCTGCAAATAAGCGAATAGGCGAATCTCTAATCACCAATCTCCAATTAACCGTCAGTTTTAAGTCACGCTTCACGTATCACTCATCATCATTCAGGAAGGCAAAAAATGAACACCACCCAATCCCAACAACTATTTTCCCATGCAAAAAAAGTCATTCCCGGCGGGGTGAATTCTCCCGTGCGGGCGTTTCGCAGTGTGGGCGGCAATCCGCTGTTCATTGACCACGCCGCGGGCGCATACCTGTTCGATGCGGACGGCAATCGCTATATTGATTATGTGCTGAGTTGGGGTCCGCTGGCGCTGGGACACGCCCACCCGCAGGTTATTTCTGCACTGAAAGCCGCCGCCGAGCGCGGCACCAGTTACGGCGCACCCACCGCCATCGAAACGGAACTGGCGGCGCTGGTCTGCGAAATGGTGCCATCGGTGGAAATGGTGCGCTTTGTCAACAGTGGCACCGAAGCCACCATGAGCGCCATTCGGCTGGCGCGGGCGTTCACCGGGCGCGACAAAATCATCAAATTTGCGGGAAATTATCACGGGCATGGCGATATGCTGCTGGTGAAAGCCGGTTCCGGCGTGGCGACACTCGGCTTGCCCGATAGCCCCGGTGTGCCGCGCGGCGCGGCGCAGGATACGCTCATCGCCGATTATAACGATTTGGACAGCGTGAAAGCCCTGTTTGCCGCCAACCCCGACCAAATCGCCGCGGTGATTGTCGAGCCGGTGGCGGGCAATATGGGCGTCGTTCCCCCCGCCGACGGGTTTTTGGCGGGACTGCGCGCGCTCACTGAAAATGCCGGTGCGCTCCTCATTTTCGATGAGGTGATGACCGGTTTTCGCGTGGCGCTGGACGGTGCGCAGGGGCTGTATGGCATCACCCCCGACCTGACCACGCTGGGAAAAGTTATCGGTGGCGGGCTGCCCGTCGGGGCGTATGGCGGACGGGCGGACATTATGCAGATGGTTGCGCCCGCCGGCACAATGTATCAAGCCGGCACACTGAGCGGCAACCCGCTGGCGATGACCGCCGGGCTGGAAACGCTGAAAATCTTGCGCCAACCCGGCGTGTTCGATGGTATGGTCGCCCGTGCAGAAAAACTCGGCGCGGGTATCGGCGCGGCAGCGGAAAAGGCGGGCATCCCCGTGTATCAAACGCAGGTCGGCACCATGTTCTGCACCTATTTCACCGAAACCCCCGTCCGCAATTGGGATACCGCCGCGCAAGCAGACACTGCGCGGTTCGGCAAATTTTTCTGGGGGATGATTGAGCGCGGTGTGTATTTTGCCCCGTCGCAATTTGAAGCGGGCTTTATGAGCGCGGCGCACACCGATGCAGACATCGCCGCCACCATCGCCGCGGCAGAGAATGTGTTTATGGAGATTGGTTAATTTGTCATTTGTCCTTTGTCATTTGTCCTTTGCCATTCGTGTCGCGTAACTTCGGACTTTGGACTTTGGACTTGAAACTTTGGACTGACCACTGATAACTGACAACCATTTGCCCATTTGCCCCATTCGCTGATAATATACCAACAATCAATCTCCAACTAAAAAAGGAGCGACTTATGACTGTTTCCAATTCCCACCGAATCACCACCGACCAACTCGAAGTCCCCCCGCGCATTTTGCTCGGACCGGGACCCTCAAACGCCCATCCGCGGGTATTGCAGGCGCTCGGCATGCGGCAGGTGGGGCATCTCGACCCGCAATTTATCGGCTTGATGAATGAAACGCAGGAATTGCTGCGCTATGTTTGGCAAACCGACAACCGGCTCACCATTCCGGTCAGCGGCACGGGCAGCGCAGCGATGGAAGCCAGTCTGGCGAACACCGTCGAGCCGGGGGATGTGGTGCTCATCGGCGTGAATGGCTATTTTGGCGAGCGGCTATGCGATATGGCGGGGCGGTACGGCGCGGACGTGCGGCGCATCGAAAAACCGTGGGGGCAGGTTTTTTCGCTCGATGAACTGCGTGCCGCACTGCACGAGCATCGCCCGGCAGTGCTGGGGTTGGTTCACGCCGAAACATCCACCGGGGCGCGACAGCCGCTGGAAGGCGTCGCCGAGTTGTGCCGCGAAACGAACACGCTGCTGCTGGTGGATACCGTGACCAGCATCGGCGGCGTGCCGCTGTTCATCGATGAGTGGGGGGTGGATGTGGCTTATGCCGGCAGCCAGAAATGTCTCAGTTGCCCGCCCGGTATCGCTCCGCTCACCCTCGGCGAGCGCGCGGTGGAAAAACTCAATCGCCGCCAAACGAAAGTTGCCAACTGGTATCTCGATATGACGATGGTCGGCAAATACTGGGGCAGCGAGCGCACCTACCATCACACCGCGCCCATCAATATGAATTATGCGTTTCGGGAAGCACTGCGGCTGGTGGCGGAAGAAGGGCTGGAAGCGCGCTGGGAACGGCACCGGCAAAATGCCGAATTGTTGTGGGACGGGCTGGCGGAACTCGGCATTGCCTGCCATGTGCCGGTGGAATATCGCCTGCCCAGTTTGACCACTGCCGTCATCCCCGACGGGGTGGACGGCAAAGCGGTAGCGCGGTATCTGCTGCAAAATTACAATATCGAAATTGCGGCAGGGCTGGGGCAACTCGGCGGCAAAGTGTGGCGCATCGGGTTGATGGGCTTCAACAGCCGCAGAGAAAATGTGTTGCTGCTGCTGTCGGCGCTGAAAGATGCGCTGAAACGTATTTCGTGATTCGTGATACGTGATTCGTGATTTTTCTTGCCGGCAGAAAATTCTGCTGTAAACAGACTATAATGGAACACAGATTGTACGGATGGCACTGATTTTCACCGATTTTTCTATTTTCATCCGCGTTATCTGAACTAAATGAAACTTTTACCCTTCTCTTTTTTGCATCTAATTTTCACGAATTTCACAGATTTTATGCTAAAATTTGAGAAATTCGCGTTAATTTGATGCGGAAATCCGGTCAAACAAAAGGGTTCAATAAGTTTTCTGTGTTCTATTTTTTACCCGGCAGTGCAAATATCTATCCGCCGCGAGCATTGCCGGTCGCCCAAATCATCACGTTTCACTCATCACGCAGTATTTCCGCCAGCACAGCCGCATCGACATTTCCGCCGGAAATGACCACGCCGATTTTCGCCCCCGCGGGAGCATTCAGTTTTCCCGAAAGTACCGCCGCCGGGGCAACCGCCCCCGTCGGTTCCGCCAGAATTTTCAGTCGCATCAGCAGAAATTTCACCGCTGTCGTCACTTCCTGCTCGCTGACCAGCAAAATATCTTCCACCAGCGATTGCACCACCTGAAAAGTGAGCACACCCGGTTGCTGAGTGCGCATCCCATCGGCGATGGTGTTCGGCGGGTCGATTTTTATGCGTTCCCCCGCCCGCACCGATTGCCACCAATCGTTGCTGCGTTCCGTTTCCACGCCGAACACCCGAATTTTCGAGTTGATACCTTTGGCGGCAGTGGCGCACCCACTGAGCAATCCGCCGCCGCCCACCGGCGTGATGAGCGCATCCAGCCCCGGCACATCCTGCATCAGTTCCAGCCCCGCCGTGCCCTGCCCCGCCATAATGTGCGGGTGGTCAAACGGCGGAATGATGACCGCACTCGTTTTGCGTGCGATTTCGGCGGCAATTTCGGCTCTGTCTTCCGTTTGGCGGTCGTGAAAGATCACATTTGCGCCGTATCCGCGTGTGGCGGCGAGTTTCGATTGCGGCGCATCGGTGGGCATCACAATGGTGGCGGGTATGCCGAGCAGTTTCGCCGCGTATGCCACGCCCTGCGCATGATTGCCAGAAGAGTATGCCACCACCCCGCGTTTCCGTTCGTCCGCCGAAAGTTGGCTGAGGGTGTTGTACGCCCCGCGAAATTTGAACGCGCCCGCGCGCTGCATATTTTCGGCTTTGAAAAACACCCGATAGCCGGTCAGTTCATCCACCGTGCGGCTGGTGAACACCGGCGTGCGGTGTGCCACGCCCGCCAACCGCTCTTCGGCGCGGAGAACATCTTCAAATGAAATGGGTAACTTATTTTCTGCCATTTTTACTCCTTTTTACGGGCACTGCACCAACCCCTGCGCCCAGAGACACCCGCCGCAAGTGGGATAATCGTTGTGGTTGCAATCTTCAATGTTGGAAGCGAAACGCTCGCAGCCGCCGCAGGTGGTACAGGGCGAAAAGGGGAAATCGCGCAATTTTTGGCGGAATGCGGTATATTCCGGCGACTCCCAGATTTCTCGCAATGGTTGGCGGGCGATATTCCCCAGCGAGTAACTCACCACGTCTTTCCGTCTGCCATACAGATAGATGGGATGGTCGTGCAGCAACGACAGGCACGGACTCACTTCCCCATCGCGGCGAACCACCGCGTACCCTTCCTGCACAAATTTACAATAATCATTATACGCACTGAACGTGCTATCGAGCCAACTGACACTGACGCGAGAATCGAACACACTGCCCAAAGCATCCGCCGTGCCACTATTCAAATCCATTTTCGGCAAACTCATGGTCGGTATCCAGCGCGACTCGCGGAATGCGTTGGAAGTCAAAGCGTTATCGTACAAAATTTCGGCTTCCATTTCGGGATAGTGCGGCACCACATTCGATACCTGAATATCCCACGCGCCGATGGTGGTGGCTAATGTCGGCAATTTGGGCAAATCGTTGATATTCCGTTTCATCGCCACAAAAGCAATACCCACCTGCGGATT
Organism: Anaerolineae bacterium; assembly: GCA_027022125.1. Classification (GTDB taxonomy): domain Bacteria; phylum Chloroflexota; class Anaerolineae; order 4572-78; family 4572-78; genus JANTHQ01. The sequence continues at coordinate 4,877 of JALVZI010000514.1, forward strand.
GCTGTGCCGCCCTTTGCCGCGCAGTTTCAGCCGGAACAACTCGCGGAAATTCGACACCACCTTTTTGAAACTGCTGTGAACCCGAATATCGGCATATACTTCCGGCGTGACACCATCAAAAGACACCACAATGCGATCCATATCCAACTCGATGAGCGCCTGCGCCAACTTTTTGGTCAGCAGCGTGCCGTTGGTGGTCATTTCCACCACCGCGCCGGTTTCTTTCGCCAAACGGACAAACTCCAAAAATTGAGGGTGTGATGTGGGTTCGCCATAGCCGCCAAAATGAATGACGGGCGGCGCGGGAAAAGCGCGCACCTGTTCCATCAGCGATTGAAACATCTCCGGGGGCATCGCTCCAAACGGCTCATCCCCCCAAGTGCGCCGCTCGCACATTGTGCAATCCAAATTGCAATCGGTGGTAATCTCAACATAAAGTTTGGTCAATCGGTCGCGCGTCATCACCTTCCGTCCTTTTTTTCCGTGTTTATTTGAGTTATGACACAAATTATAATCTTTATTTATCGAAATGCGAAAAAACCGATTGCCCGATACTGCGCGCGGCGTCGCGGTTGGATTGCGGAGACGTGACCACGGCTACCACCACCATTTCGCCCCGAATGCCAACATACCAACTCAGCGGCTCCGCACCGGTTACGTCCGGCAGCGCGAGCGCGCTGACATCCGCAAATTGTTCTCGCAGCGCCGATGCCGTTTCCGGCGAAACGAGCCGCCGGGGTGTGCGCGCCGGGTTGTTCGTTTGAACCAGAATCGGCGGCGGGGCGAAACCGTCATCCGCCAGCGCGGCGGCAACCAGCGCGATGTGCAGCGGCGTCACAGCGATTTCGTCCGCTTTTTGCGGCAACTCGGCGGGAATCACGCCCGACGCCGTCGGCAGTGAAAACGGAATCTCTCCATCAAAATTCAGTTGATGCACCGCTATTTCCGGCGAAATATCTTCCGCCGTTGCCACCGATTGCACCAGCGCCGACAATTCTCCCAGCGGGAACAACCCCTGTGTGGCGCGGTTGAGCAGCGGCGCGGCGGGGTCGGCGGAAAGAATGTCCCAATCTTCATCCAGCCGGTTGGGGTCGAAAGTGGGTCGGCTTGCCATCACCGCCAGCGCCCCCGTGAGAGCATTCAGTACCACCACCGCGCCGGTGGCATTCAATTCCGCCAGCCCGGTGTCGGCGGTAACCTGCATCGGCAGGTCAATCGTCACCGTGATATTCTGCCCCACCGGCGGACGGTGCAGCAGCGCATCGAGCCACGTTTGGTCGGCATCGCCGCGTAGTTGGGCATCGAAAGCGGCTTCCAGCCCGCCCGTGCCGTATCGCCCGCTGTAATAGCCGGTGACGGTCGCCAAATTGGGATACGGGTATCGCCGCAGTGAAAGCCCGTCTGCCCCGGTGATAGTTTCCGCCAGCGCGATACCGTCAGCAGTGAGGATTTTGCCGCGTTTGATGCGCTGTTCGGCAATCACCCGGCGCGGGTTATCGCTGCGCGCGGTCAGGTCATCCGCCCGAAAAAGTTGCCAGTAGAGCAATCCGGCGGCAACCAGCGCAAAAGCGATGATGAATGCAGTTTGCAGGTTCCGAATGGTTTTTGTCATAGAACTTATTGAAACTTTTAAAGTTACTCCGGATATTTCCCTGTGGGAAATTCCGGAATGACATTTAAAATTCGTGAAATTTGTGAAGATTCGTGGCTGAATCTCAAACACACAAAAAGTTCCATTTACGGTTGCGATTCGCCGGGCTGGAGCGCGCGCGGGCGGCGAAGTTTTTCGCGGATGGCAGTTGCCCAGTGGCGCAGCGGGCGCAATCGGAATGCCAGAAAGAATGCCATCACCGCGCCAAATAACAGCGGGCGGGTCAAATCGGCTTTTACCAGCCAGATGAAATGGACGATAACCAGCCCGCCCGCCAGATATGCCAACCGGTGCAGTTTTTTCCAGCGTCTGCCCAGCCGTTTCATCGCACTGCGATTGGAGGTGAGCGCCAGCGCCGTCAGAATGAGAAACGCCGAGAACCCAACCAGCGCATATCGTTTTTCAAAAATTGCCTCTTGCAGTAATTCCCAATCGAAACCGTAATCC